>NZ_CP012373.2:913996-1218662 GCF_001305575.3 Beggiatoa leptomitoformis | reverse complement strand
ACTATGTAGCATAATTTCTATGCCACGAATAATCCATTGCAAGGGAAAAAAAAGTTTATTATCCAAAGACATCCACACAATTGCCAACACTGAAAAACTGGCAAATCCACCAACGGCTAAAAAGCCTTCAAAGGCATTACGTTGGTCAGTATCAACAATTTTATCGAGCAATAAGAACCAGCCACCCACAAAAATTGCTAGATTAACGCTGATAGCGGCGAAAAAACCTAACCAAAATTGAGTTCTCGCGCTCATACTACCGCCAATAGTTCTTTAACTTTATCAACAACTTCTTGGGTGGCGAATGGTTTTGTAATATATTCGTCTGCCCCTAATGCAAGTCCTTTTTCTCGTTCAATATCACGCCCTTTTGCGGTCAACATGACGATACGAATTGTTTTCCAAGCAGGATTTGCGCGAATAATTTCACAGACTTGATAGCCACTTTTTTTTGGCATGTTGACATCAAGGAGGATTAAATCAGGTGGGGCGGTTTCTACCGCTTTTAAGGCTTCGTCACCATCTCTTGCAGTACGAACGCTGTAATTCGCCTGTTTCATGAGAAATTCTAGTGACAATAAAATATTAGGTTCATCATCAACAACTAACACGGTTTTGCTCATTGTTCCATTCTCCTTTGGATGGGGGGCATGAAGTGTGGTTTTTTAGAAATATCCATGCGATTTTCATTGCTATAATAGCGAATCGTCATGGCTCATGCTACCAATGTACAGTGTAATCCTCAGTCTAAAATCATGCGACTCAATTTGTAGGCAAGTAGGAATTTGGGTAATGACGTAGTAAGGATAAGTCTTTTTTAAACAAAGATAGTGCTAAATCAATCAGAATTTGTCGTAGGAAACATGCAATAAAGCGGTTGATAATGTGAGAAAAGATAGGACATTGCGCATTAATGTTTGGGCGTTTGCTATGTCATGAGCATAAAAAAGCAGAATTGAGGGAATTTGTCTTGATAATGGATTAAATCCTCCTCAACTCGCCTTTTTCAAACGGCTTTTTTCTATAGGTGTTATTCCACCCCAGAATTATTTATCGCTATTCGTGAACTAGGATGATATGTAATCGTCTTGGACCATGCGCCCCAAGCTGGATAGTTTGTTCAATATCGGCTGTACGAGAAGGGCCTGTAATAAAGTTGACCGTGCGCGGTATTGCTTTATTTGTGTGACGTAATTTTTCCCAAACAGATTCAATATGGGGAAGTAAATCGGCACGAGATAAAATAACAATATGGACATCGGGTAAGAAATTTAGGGTTGTTGGACTTTCAGGACTTGATAACATCACTATGCTGCCTGTTTCCGCAACACCTGCAAAAGCATGGGTTACACTGACTAAATCGTCAATTTGGGCTGAACGATACGCAACAGTCAACGCAGATGACCACGCTAATTCTTTTAAATGGCGGTCCATCACAACGCTTGTTGGTAGTTGTTGCGTGTGTAAATAGCGCATAAGACAAGCAGGTACATCGCTCAACTGTTCTACCTGTTCACACGTTCCCGCTACTTTTTCTACTTGGTAAATAAACTTATCTAACAAAGACAAATTTAATGCAGGTTGTTCATGTATCGTATGCTGTTGTAATCGCGCTTCTAAATGTTGACGGGTTAGCTCGTTAACGGATTCTTGCCGTCCTAGTGATTGGCGAATTTGATTAAAAATAGTCTGGCGTGTGTCTGTCATTTGTTTAACCCCTTATTTAAGCGTTTCCACTGTGCCATAAATGTTTCCCCTTGTGGGGCGGGCATATCGCGTGTCGCTGTCCATGCAGAGGCAAAAGGTAAATGGCTAAAATAACCGCGTTTTTTGCCTAACCATCCTAATAACCGTGCTTTTGTTGCCGTGCTTAGTTGATACAAAACGGGATGTTTGGCAAAAAATACCCACAGTTGCAATGCCCAGCGGGTGCGACCATGAACTAATCCTTGTTTAAACTGACGAATGCGGTGGTGGCGTAACATAGTGGGTAAAGGAATGCTCATTGGGCAGACTTGTTGACAGCGTCCATTCAGCGTGCAGGCATTGGGTAAATCCCCCGCTTCTTGCAAACCCAGCATAATGGGGGTTAAAACCGACCCCATAGGTCCGGGATAAACCCAACCATAAGCATGACCGCCAATAGAACCATAAACAGGACAATGGTTTAAACACGCACCACATCGAATACAGCGCAACATGTCATGAAATTCATTGCCCAACATGCGTGAGCGTCCGTTGTCTAATAACACTACATGAAATTCAGAAACACCACTTAAATCACCCGTTTGTTTTATACCCGTTGTCAAGGTGGTGTAGGCCGTCATTTCTTGCCCTGTAGCACTACGACCTAGCAAACGAATGATAGTTGTCATGTCTTCTAGGGTTGGGATAACCTTATCAATACTAGCAGTGACAATATGCACACGCGGTAAGCAATTGGTTAAATCCCCATTCCCCTCATTCGTTACAATGACCGTAGAGCCTGTTTCTGCGACAAGAAAATTTGCACCAGTAATACCCACATCTGCCGCAAGGTATTTTTTCCGCAAGACTTGACGGGCTTCATTTACTAACGCAGCACGCTCAGTTTGCTTTTCAGTTAAACCATACTGTTGGTGATGTTGATGAAATAACTCGGTAATTTGTTCACGGGTTTTATGCACGGCAGGCGCGATGATATGGCTAGGCGGTTCTTTGGCAAGTTGAATAATATATTCACCCAAATCCGTTTCTACGACTTCAAAATGATTCGCTTCTAGGGCTTCATTAATGGCGATTTCTTCACCAATCATGGATTTACCCTTAGTAATCACTTTGGCATTGGCTTGTTGACAGAGCTTAACAATGATAGTGCGTGCTGTTTCGGCGGTATCTGCCCAATGCACTTGTCCACCACTGGCAATAACTTGTTTTTCAAACTGTTCTAGGTAAAAATCTAAATGGCTTAAGGTATGCTCCTTAATCTCTTTTGCCCGTGTGCGCAAGGCTTCAAATTCTGGTAGGGCTTGCACGGCATTACGCCGTTTATCGATAAATCCTGTTTTGGCGTTTGCCATTGCCTTTTGCAATTGAACATCTTGTAAGGCAACGGTAGCTCGCTGTTTAAAATCATGAGATTGGGATTGCATTGTAGAAGGACTCCTCGATCCAATCTAGTTGCTTGTCTAAATCAATGACGGACACTAGAAGCGGTTATTCTAACTAGGTTAATTATCTGATGAACTGTACAAACGGACCAATGCGGCTAATTTATCCATATCGAACTGTTGGGCTAATAGCTTAACTTTATCCCTAAAATCGCTAAACTGCGTATCTTGTTTGGCTAACTCGTCCACATAAGTTAAAACCGCACGCACTTTGCCACATTTGACATAGTCCAACAAACGATTTATTTGCTCTGTTTGTAAGATGCACGTAATCGGGGCTTGTTGTCGGGGCTTTTCTGCATAAATCCACTGTACACCCAGATGTTCTTGTAACAACCTAAATAAGCTATCTAATTGAATTGGCTTGGCAAGAAAGGCAGAGCAACCAAGCGTGAGATAATCAGACTGCTGTTTAGCAATACTGGCAGACATGGCGATAATAACCATACTGTGTAATAATGGCTCTTGACGAATATTCTTTATTAATTCAACACCATTCATAATAGGCATACGTAAATCGGTTAATAATGCATCAGGTGTCTGTGTTGCTAACAAAGACAGTGCTGCTTGCCCATTATCTGCCTCCAAAACAGTAAAACCGATATCGCGTAATATCATGGTTAGAAACGACCGATTTTCAAGGACATTATCAACAACTAATAAGGTAGGTGGCTGTCCTACGATACCAATAATCGTTGTTGATTCGGTCGCTGTTTCCGTGCGTATGGTTTGTTGCTGCACAATAGGTAAGGGAATATCAAACCAAAAACGGCTACCACTCATTAACGTACTGATAACTTTTAATTGTCCGCCCATTTTTTCTACTAAGCGGTAGCTAATCGCGAGTCCTAACCCCGTTCCTTCTACCTCTACCAATAAATCACCAACTTGTTGAAATGGCTTGAATAGTGTTGCTAAATCCTTTTCTGCAATTCCACGTCCTGTATCCTGTACAGCAAATTGAACACCTATATCTGATTGAATAACGCTAAAAACAACCTCACCTCGTTGGGTAAACTTTACCGCGTTACTCAGTAAATTTAAGATGATTTGGCGGAGGCGTTTTTCATCGACGTAAACAACATCAGGCAAATTTGTTCCCAATTCAATCCGTAAAATAATATTTTTCTGTTGCGCCTGCATCTGTAATAATTCAACGGTTTCATACAAAAAAGGTAATAAAATTACATTTTTTGGTATTAACTCCAGCCTATCCGCTTCAATTTTTGATAAATCAAGAACATCATTGATAAGGTTTAATAAATGTTGACCACTTCGGTTAATAATACCTATGCTTTCTCTTTGCTTATCGGTTAGTGATTTATCCCGATTTAATAACTGTGTATAACCTAAAATGCCATTTAGGGGAGTACGTAATTCATGACTCATATTTGCTAAAAAGGCACTCTTTGCTAAATTTGCACGTTCTGCCTGCTCTTTGCTTTGTTTTAATTCTAGCTCAATATGCTTTGCTTCAGTAATATCTTGTACAATCCCAATAAATATTTTCTCACCATTAATTTCAACAACACTGAGACCCAAATGTAAAGGAAACGTTGAACCATCTTTGCGCCTACCAAAAACATCCCGTCCTATGCCAATGATACGGGCTTCATTTGTTTGTAAATATCGACGTAAATATCCATCATGTGCTTCTTTATAAGGTTCAGGCATAAGACAATTAATATTTTTCCCTAAAACATCTGCTTCAGAATAGGCAAAGATTTTTTCGGCAGATTTATTAAAGGAATCAATAATACCTGCTGTATTGATGGTAATAATGCCATTTAAAACGTTATCCATAATGGCTTTTTGTCGTACCGCTAATGCAGAAAAGTGTATTTCAGATTGTTCAAGCGATTCAGCAATTTCTTTATAACATTGTTCACTATATTGTAAAGCAATAAGTGTTTGTTCAACTTTGCGTAATGTTGGGTAAAATAAATACTTTGCTAACCAAATTAAAATACTCAAATTGATAAAAATTAATAAACTATTAATTAATTGTAATTGGTGTGATTGCTTGACTAAATTATCTGAATATGTTCTTGTAATTAAATCCATTTTATCTATAAACTTGGGTGTATTATCTAATATTGTCCACATTAATACATCTGCTCTTGGTGGAAATGCTCCCTCAACACTATTTTGCCTAAATAAAGCTAAAAAAGTTAAACTAGACTGATAAATTAATTGATAACTATCCTCTATTTCAATAAAGTATTGTTGAATTTCTGGACTATTTAAACTAGAAAACAACTCTTTAATATCATCGCCATATTTAAGCCTTTTATGTACTTCTGACCATTCTTTCAGCGAATAACGCAATTGAGCCAAATAATATTGACGTTTCTCATCAGTAGGAGAAACTTTCACCGCCAACATAGATTTATTAATTTTTTCTACTAACATGCGTTGTCGTCCAGCAATATTAATGAGTTGTAGACGGTTAAAGTGATAATCTACCCGATAAATAAGAAATTGTTCTAGCATGAATAATAAGGTAACAAAACTCAGTGCAATAAGATAAATCCTATATAAACGACGAGTATTGAAAGTTGTAATTGTCATGCAACAATCTCCAGTGAACATTTTTCCATACAGCTATCATAAAACAAATATATTCAATATATTATATTGCAAGTGGTCTGAATCAAGCATCACGAATTTTTCAAATATTTGTGAGTCCTAATTCAGACACTTTTGGTATTTATCCTGTTTATTTTAGCAGTTCCAAAAAAGCTGTTTCATCAATAACCATAACACCTAATGCTTGGGCTTTATCCAATTTACTGCCTGCATTATCACCTGCAACAACATAATCGGTTTTTTTCGATACGCTACCGCTCACTTTTGCACCCAATTTTAACAATGTTTCACTGGCTTCTTCCCGACTCATTTGAGTTAAAGTCCCTGTTAAAACAAATGTTTTTCCTGCTAACCCATGAGTAACTGTTGGCGGGCTAGTTGTTGCAAGGGGGGGCGTAACCGTCCAGTGAATACCTGCTTGTAATAATTGGGTAATAACTTGTTGATTATGTGGTTGACGAAAAAAATGGTAAATGTGTTGTGCGACTACTTCGCCAACATCTGGCACTTTTTGTAATTCGGCTTCGCTTGCTTGTTGAATAGGCAATAAATCCCCAAAAAAACTAGACAAAGTTCGTGCCGTATTTTCGCCTGCGTTGCGAATCCCTAATGCATACAGAAAACGGGCTAAGGTGGTCTGCTTACTCTCTGTTAAAGCATTGATAATATTATCCGCAGATTTTTTTCCCATCCGTTCTAATGTTGCCAGTTGTTCGCTGGTAAGACTGTATAAATCCGCAGGACTTTTTATTAAATTGGCATCAACAAGCTGTTCTACTAATTTTTCTCCCAATCCATCAATATTCATGGCTTTACGCGATGCAAAGTGTTGAATAGCTTGCTTACGTTGCGCAGGACAATTTAAGCTGCCTTCACAACGCGCAACAGCTTCATCCGCCAGTCGCACAACGGCTGACCCACACACAGGGCATTGTGTAGGTAATATAAATGCTTGTGTGTTAGCAGGTCGTTTTTCTAGCACGGTTGCAACAACTTCAGGAATCACATCCCCCGCACGGCGAACAATTACGGTGTCACCAACACGAATATCTTTACGGTCGATTTCATCTTGGTTGTGCAAGGTTGCATTTGTCACTGTAACACCGCCAACAGCAACGGGTGCAAGCCGTGCAACGGGCGTGAGTGAGCCTGTGCGCCCGACTTGTACATCGATGGCTAACACTTCGGTCATCACTTCTTGCGCAGGCATTTTATGTGCTAACGCCCAACGGGGTGCGCGGGATACAAAACCCATAATTTCCCGTAGTTTAGTGCTATTAACTTTATAAACCACGCCGTCAATATCAAAAGGCATTTTCGCGCGCTGTTTATGCAAGTTTTCGTAATAATTCCAACATCCTTTTGCTGTTTGTACCACTTGAAAATAGGCAGAGGTAGGCAAGCCCCAGCGTTTTAAGCAGTCAACTATATCGCTATAGTTATCAGGGAGTTCTCCCCCTTCCACAATACCCGTGCCATAACAGGTCATGCTTAGTGGACGGCTGGCAGTTATACGGGGGTCTAATTGGCGCAAACTTCCCGCAGCGGCATTACGCGGATTGGCAAATACCCGTTCACCTTTTTGTTGTTGCTGTTGGTTGTAAGCATGAAACTGGGCAAGCGGCATATAAACTTCGCCACGTACTTCTAAATAGTCGGGATAGTCATTACCTTGTAAGCGTAAGGGAATAATTTTAATGGTGCGTATGTTGTGGGTAACATCTTCTCCTTGTGTGCCATCGCCGCGAGTGGCAGCGGCAACTAATGAACCTTTTTCATAATGTAAACTGATAGCGAGCCCGTCTATTTTTGGCTCTGCGGTATATTCAATCTCATTGAGGTTTAATTTTTCCCGAATACGACGGTCAAAATCGTTTAATTCTTCTTCACTAAATGCGTTATTCAACGATAACATGGGTTGACGATGAATAAATTCAGCAAACTCACTTAAGGCTTGCCCGCCAACCCGTTGGGTGGGGGAATCGGGGGTGATTAATTCAGGATATTGGGTTTCTAAGCCTTCTAGTTCACGCATCAAGCGGTCATATTCGCTATCGGGAATGGTTGGTGCGTCTAAAACATAATAGTTATAACTATGTTTATCTAATTGTTGGCGTAAATCAGTGGCTTGCTTTTGAATCGTGGACGGAACGCTCATGATATTAGCGACCCTAGTTTGAGAGTAATTGGATAAAATGATGAAAAGTGGCAGTTTTATTGCCACTCTATGGGACATCCAAACGGTGTATTATTTGCTTGCTGGTGGGGTAGGGGCGCGTAAAATCATCGGTTGGAAAAAACTAGGATTACCGTCATCATCGGCAACGGCCACCAAATTACCATGTGGAATATAGCCTTCTGTAATTTTGGTATTGATTTGATTGACCATTAAATTAACCGATTTCGTAATCCCCACGCTACTGCTATCCATGATTACGATATATCTTTGTTTTGGCGTTTTTTCTGCCATCGTTGCAACCTCTTTTTTCATCAGGGGAAATAAAGCAAAACAAACTGTATTATAGATGATTTCACTTTGCAGACACTACTTTGGGGATACTCCCATTAGATTAAATAACTTATTCAGTGAGCATTGAATTATGACGGCTTATATTATTCGTCGTTTATTATTAATAATCCCGACGTTACTGGGAATTATGGTGATTAATTTTTTTATCATTCAAACCGCTCCGGGTGGGCCTGTTGAGCGAACGATTTCACAATTAGAAGGCACATTGCGCAGTTCTACCGCCCGATTTGGGGGGGGGGTACAAAGCGATACGATACAAAACAGTTCTATTACTGTGAGTACCTCAGAAACGACAAATAGTAAGTATCGAGGTGCACAAGGTTTACCGCCTTATATTATTAAAGAAATTGAACAGATGTATCATTTTGATCAGCCCATTTATACGCGCTTTTTTCAAATGTTGGGTAGTTATTTAGTGTTTGATTTCGGAAGTAGTTTTTATCGAGACCAGTCTGTCATTAGTTTAATTTTAGAAAAAATGCCCGTTTCAATTTCTTTGGGATTATGGACGACTTTATTGGTTTATTTGATTTCCATTCCTTTGGGGATTGCAAAAGCTGTGCGCGATGGAACTGCATTTGATGTGTGGACAAGTGGCGTAATCATCTTAGGTTATGCAATTCCGAGTTTTTTATTTGCGGTGTTATTAATTGTCTTGTTTGCTGGGGGTTCATTTTTTGACTGGTTTCCGTTAAAGGGCTTAACTTCAGAAAATTGGTCTGAATTGGGTGTTTTTGACAAAATAACGGATTATTTGTGGCATATTACTTTGCCTGTATTAGCCATGTTAATCGGTGGATTCGCAGGGTTGACGATGCTCACAAAAAATTCGTTTTTAGATGAAATTAACAAACAATATGTGATGACTGCACGGGCAAAAGGTTTAACGGAATGGCGCGTGTTATATGGGCATGTGTTTCGTAATGCGATGTTAATTGTCATCGCAGGCTTTCCGAGTGCTTTTATTGGAATTTTGTTTACAGGGTCTTTGTTGATTGAAATGGTTTTTTCATTGGATGGCTTGGGTTTATTGGGTTATGAAGCAACGATAAATCGTGATTATCCAATTATGTTTGGTTCATTGTATATGTTTACTTTATTGGGTTTATTGTTAAATTTAATCGGCGATTTGATGTATATCTTGATAGACCCGCGAATTGATTTTGAAAAGCGGGAAAATTAGCGTCTAGTATCATAATGATATTATTGTGAAATTAGTGATAATGCTTACAACATCGCTTGGCGTTTAATGCTAATAATGGTTAGGATGATTGGTTGTTTAAGGTAATATAGGGATTTATCTTTTAACCTTGTAGTGCTACGTACATGATTAACTTTGTAGTCAATGATTTAGCTAAGGCTAATATTACAGATGCCCGCTTTTTTAGCATTGGCGGTGGTGAGTCTCCAAGTTTAACCATCGCTACCCTAGCATTGCGATGCAATGTCCACCTTTAAACATGCTACAATTAACGCACATCACTACATTATATTAGGAAAAATAAGATGTTAATCAAACAATCTTTAATGCCTTCCCTATTCATTAGTGTTTTATTTGTTAGCCCTTTCTCTGTCTGTATTGCCGATGAGGCAAAAACCAGCACCGTTACACCTGAACAAGTTGTACAAGCGATAGAAAAAACATTCGGGGTTACTCAAGGGGAACGCCGTAATCATACAAAAGGGGTTTGTGCTGTGGGGGAGTTTGTGGGAATCCCTGCTGTTGCCGAGCCTTATTCGCGTTCTGCGCTGTTTTCAGGCGAGAAAATTCCTGTTGTTGCTCGCTTTTCTTTAGCAGGGGGTAATCCTCATGCACCCGATACTGCAAAAAGCCCTCGCGGAATGGCGTTGGAATTTAAATTGCCAGCGGGTGGCTTACAACACATGACCATGTTAAATACGCCCATTTTTGGCGCAGCACAACCGCAAACTTTTTTTGATGCTATTCAAGCGGCTCAACCTGACCCTACTACGGGCAAACCTGATCCTGAAAAAATCAAGGCGTTTAAAGCCAGTCATCCTGATAGTGCCGCTCAAGGGGCTTTTTTAGCCAGCCATAACCCGCCAAGCAGTTATGCAAATAGCTCTTTTTGGGGAATTCATACCTTTAAATTTATCAACAAAGCCGATAAAACAACGCTAGTCCGTTGGCAATTTGTTCCCAAAGCAGGGGAAAAACCTTTGTCGGATGATATGTTAAAGTCCGCACCGACAGATTTTTTAGAACAAACCTTAATTGAGCAGGTCAAACAAGCACCTGCACACTGGAATATGATTGTTACCATAGGTGTAGCGGGTGATGTTGAAGACAACCCGAGTATTGCATGGCCTGATGAACGGGAAAAAATCAATGTAGGGACATTGACCATTACCAACGCGATGCCACAAAAAGGCGCGGATTGTGAAAAAGTCAATTATGACCCCTTAGTTATGAGCGATGGTATTGCCGCCAGTAATGACCCCATTTTGCGCTTCCGCTCACCTGCCTATGCTATTTCTTTTGCTAAACGGCTCAGTAATCAGTAAATCTTTTCTTATATAAGTAACAAATCATAGAGATAAGGGTAAGGCTATCTCTATGATAAAAATAGGAGAACCCGTTTATCTTCAAGCTGAAAAACGCATCAAACATGCCTTTCTTGAATAAATGCACGCATTTTGTCATGCACGCTTAAACCCACTTGCAAGGCAATATCCAATAATTTGCCATATTCGCTGGTTTCCTTATTCACTTGTAACGCATGTAAAGTGCTTAAATCACAGTGAAACTGTTCTGGATTAAACGTAGGATTTTCACGGAGAATTTTTTCTGTCGTTAATGCACGGACTAATTCAACGCGAATAATAGTCAAGGCTTCTAAAATGGCATCACGTTCACTTAAATTAACAGGATTACCCGCTGCTTGTAATTGGTCTAATACGTAGATATTTTTGATAGTATTATTAAAGTTATCCACTTCTTGTAATAAAGCGAATAAATGTCTATACCGTTTTTGGCGATGTTGTTGTCGATAAAAAAATATCGCTCCAATCCCAATCAGTGTCAGAATTACCATTATAAAAGTGGCTAAAGCCACATTATTATCCAGCACTACAAAACAGCTACTGGTTAAAACGAGGCTTATCCCCGCGAAAACACCAAAAAATGTTAATTCTTTATTTTGCTGAAGGTAATGTAAGGATTTAACCCCTGTTAATTCTTGTAACATATTATCGTTTAACGATAAATTTTGTAAATTTCCTGATGATTCAATTTGGGGTGGTGGTGATGATGAGGTAGTAACACTAAAAAGATAACGAAAAAAACCAAGCGCGAAGAAAACCGCTAAACTCACCGCCCCAAAAAATAAAACGAATTCTAAAAAAACACGCCAAAACATAATATTTCTTCTATTCGTTGTAGTAGCACATATTCGTCCCATGAATACCATATCGTATAGGATGGGCGAAACCAGACAGCGTATAAACTCCAAATATTATAACCAATAAGCCTATCCCTCGTCTGACGGCAATGTGACGGGTTAGCCGATTTAACCATGCAGTTGTCGCGCCCATCGTGAGTAACATCGGCAATGTGCCAAGTCCAAAAGCGAGCATCAATAAACTGCCTTCCCACGCGCTACCAGAGGCTAAGGCTATCATTAACGCCGTGTAAACCAATCCACAGGGCAACCATCCCCAAATAATGCCTAATCCTAATGCTTGTAGCGGGTTTTTAACAGGTAGGAAATAGCGACTAAAGGGTTGTATTTTTCGCCACAGTTTCGCTCCTTGTTTTTCTAACAGGCTTAAAAATTGCCACCAACCCCCCAGATACAAACCTAAAATAATCATGAAAATACCAGAAATTGCCATACCTATTAAATGCGGTTGTGGCAAAATTTCGGTAAATTGTCCCCCTAAGAAACCAACCAACGCGCCCGATAACATGTAACTACTTAAACGACCTAAATTATAGGTGAGTAAATAGGGAAAAAGACGTAATGGAGATTGATGTGTTGTTGCGGGTAAACCCATGGTTAGCGCGCCAACAATACCGCCACACATGCCAACACAATGCACAGAGCCAAGTAAACCAGTTAAAAAAGCAGATAAACCATAAAGTTCTAACATAACATCGTAATCCGTTAGGCGGGATAAATTTATGACAGGATGTACAAAATAGGGGATTTTGTAAACGGGTGTTCTCAAGACAGTCTGAATCAGGATTAACAGAATTATTGGCGTTAAATTCGGTCAATTTTATACGGTTTAATTCAGTCCATTTTACTCTGTTGTTAATACGGGTTTAATCGTATCCCATACATTATCTAACAATTTTCCCTGCACGTCGGCAATAGGATGAATGCCATCCGCTTGTATCATCTCAGGATTACCCGCAACACCTTCTAAGAAAAAAGGCACAAATACTAATTTATAAGTTGTTGCTAAGGTTTGAAAAACCGCTTCAAAGCGTTGTGTATAAGCTTCGCCATAATTAGGCGGGATTTTCATGCCAAATAAGATAACGCTTGCACCTGCCGCTTGGCTTTTTTCTATCATTATGCGTAAATTTTCGCGCATTTCTTTTAAATTTAAGCCTCGTAATCCGTCATTTCCGCCTAACTCCAGAATGATCACACGGGGTTTATGCGTGTCTAACAAGGCGGATAATCGCGCCCGTCCACCGCTGGTTGTGTCACCGCTAATACTTGCATTAATAACTTGCCATTGTTGGTATTTATCACTGGTTTCTAGCCGATTTTTTAATAAATAAACCCAGCCCTGTTCAGGGTTAATGCCATAGCCCGCGCTTAAACTATCGCCGACAACCAATAATACGGGGGTTTTTGCCTGTACAAATCCCCCCCATAATAGGAGTACGAGACAAAACAATAGGTTTTTTAACATGATGATAGATTCCTCAAATATAGTTGTGAAAGCAGAACAAGTGAGTAAACAAGTCAATGCACCCGAGGGGATTTTGACCTTGTTAAGTGCGGTTGATTTACACATTCAACAAGGGGAAGCCGTTGCCATTGTGGGCGCGTCAGGGTCTGGTAAATCAACCCTGTTGGGATTATTGGCTGGTTTAGACAACCCCAGCACGGGGGAAGTGGTTTTATTAGGAACACCTTTAAATCAAATGGATGAAGACGGACGCGCCCAATTGCGTGCGGGTAAAGTGGGTTTTGTATTTCAGTCTTTCCATTTGTTGCAAGGATTAACGGCTTTAGAAAACGTAATGTTGCCTTTAGAGTTAGCAGGTGATACCCGCGCTAAAACCAGTGCGATAAATTTACTAGAACAAGTGGGGTTAACGCATCGTTTACACCATACCCCGCAACAGCTATCGGGGGGAGAGCAACAGCGCGTTGCTGTCGCGCGGGCATTTGCAGGACAACCGCAAATCTTATTTGCTGATGAACCCACGGGTAATCTTGACCAAGCAACAGGGCAACGCATTATTGAATTGTTGTTTAAATTGCGTGCAGAACAAGGCACTGCATTGGTATTAGTCACCCATGATACTGAACTCGCAAACCAATGTGACCGCCGTTATACCTTAGATAGCGGTAAAATTGTGCAAGATGCGCCCCGCCAACATTAGGAGTTTTTATATGCAAGCCTTGAAATTGGCACTCCGCAGCCTGCCCCGTGATTGGCGCACGACTGAATTACGCATTCTTGCCCTCGCGCTATTAGTTGCCGTGACTGCCGTTACTTCCGTTGGCTTTTTTACTGACCGTGTTTATCAAGTGATGGCAAACCAAGCAGCGGACATGTTAGGCGCGGATGTGCGCGTTAATTCTGAGTCTGCCTTACCTGATACTTATCAAGACGCTGCCCATCAGCAACAGTTAAAAACGGCAACTGTCCTTAGTTTTCCCACGGTTATTGTTCAAGAAGAAGATACTGTGCTGGTCTCACTGAAAGCGGTGAGTGCGGGCTACCCTTTGCGCGGAGAATTACGTATTGCAGATAACGCATTTGATACCGATAGAGTTGCTCAGGATATACCTGCACGTGGCAAAGTTTGGATTGATGCGCGTTTACTGGCGCAATTAAACCTAAAAATGGGCGACAGTCTGCCTTTAGGGCATTCAAGCTTTAGTATTGAAAAAGTGGTGACTTATGAACCCGACCGCTCAGGTTTATTTCTCCAACTTGCGCCACGTGTTTTACTGAATATTGCCGATGTTGCTGATACAGGGCTTATTGGTGTTGGCAGTCGGGTTAATTATCAATTATTGATAGCGGGTGAGGCGAATGCTGTTGCAAACTATCGCGCATGGCTTACACCACAATTAAAAGACAACCAGATGATAAAAGGGGTTGAAGATAATAACCCACAATTTAACATTGCCTTACGTCGTTCTGAACAGTTTTTAGGATTAGCTGCGTTGGTTGCCGTTATTTTAGCAGGGGCAGCAATAGCCGTTGCGGCGCGTCATTTTGCAGATAAACAAGCAGATACCAGTGCTATTATGCGTTGTTTGGGTGCGTCACAACGGTTGATTATGCATATTTATTTATGGCGAATGTTCAGTTTAGGCTTACTTGCCAGTGGTTTAGGCTGTTTAATGGGGTGGTTAGCTCAAACAGTACTAGCCACATTATTGGCAAGTTTTGTACCCAGTAGTGCAGGCTTACCCACTGCCAGCTTAAACCCGCTATTTATGGGGGTTGCCGTTGGATTTATTACCCTTTTTGGTTTCGCCCTTCCGCCGATTTTACGCATTCACGCCGTTCCGCCGTTGCGCGTGTTACGTCACGAACTTAACGCGACACCGCCACGTGTTCGCCAAGTATTAGGATTAGCCAGTGTCGCTATGATTAGTCTGTTACTTTGGCAAGCAGGGGATATAAAAATGGCAGGTTGGCTAATTGCAGGTGTCTTGCTGACCCTCGTGTTACTGAGTGGTGTTGCTTACGGTTTAGTCTATAGCTTGCGTGGATTGCGGGATAATGTTGGGATGACATGGCGATTTGGACTGAGCAATTTAACCCGCCGTTTGCAAGCCAGTAGTATTCAATTAACTGCTTTTGGCTTGGGAATTATGGCATTGCTCTTACTAGCCGTCGTTCGGGTAGATTTGCTTAATGCTTGGCAACAGAATTTACCTGAAGGTACGCCAAATTATTTCATCGTCAATATTCAACCTGACCAAGTTGAACCGCTAAAAGCCCATTTAGATGCACAACATCTTAGTACTAGCGGTATTTATCCAATGGCTGTTGGACGCTTTGTAGCGATTAATGGGAATCCTGTGGTTGCTGAAAATTATGAAAGTGACCGCGCCCGCCGTTTTGCAGAACGTACATTTAACTTATCCAGCGCGGCAACCTTGCCTAAAGATAATGAAATCATCGACGGGGTTTTCAAACACGATAGTGCGACTAAAGAATTATCTGTCGAGGAAGATTTTGCCAAAGATATGGGCGTAAAGTTGGGTGATGTTTTGCGTTTTAGTGTTGGGGGGCAAGAGATAGAGGCAACAGTTACCAGTTTACGACGGGTAAAATGGGATACCTTTAATGTTAATTTTTTTGTGTTGGGCAGTCCTGACACGACAGAAACGTTAGCACACACTTATGTGACCAGTTTTTATTTATCGTCTGAACGAAGCCACTTAATCCCTGAATTAGCAAAATTATTTAATGGCGTAACGGTATTTGATTTAAACGTCATTATGCAACAAGTACGTATCTTAATGGACAGGGCTGTATTGGGCATTCAATACGTATTTCTCTTTACGTTATTGTCAGGCATTATGGTTTTATATGCTGCTTTGTCAGCAACTTATGAAGAGCGTTTATATGAAAGTGCGATATTGCGAACATTGGGTGCAACGCGCCGTCAAATTTTAATGGGTTTACTCTCTGAATTCAGTATATTAGGGGGATTAGCAGGATTATTAGCGGCTAGTGTTGCAAGCCTTATCGGTTGGATTTTAGCGGTACAAATTTTTGAGCTACCTTACAGTTTTAATCCTATTTTATGGTTAATTGGGATTATTGGCGGGGCGTTAGGCGTGGGACTTGCGGGATTATTGGGAACACGAACTGTATTGCATAAACCACCATTGATGACGTTGCGACAAGTTTGATTGTCTGAACCGCAATTCGCATAATTAACATAATTATCTTAATTAATACAAAAAGATAAAAATAATTGTCTTTAAATTGTGTTAATTGCGGAAATTGAGTAAATTGCGGTTCAGACAGTCTGAACCGCAATTCGCATAATTAACACAGTTACCCAAATTAATACGAAAAGATAAAAATAATTATCTTTAAATTATGTTAATTGCGGAAATTGAGTGAATTGTGGTTCAGACAGTCTGAACCACAATTCGCATAATTAACATAATTATCTTAATTAATACAAAAAGATAAAAATAATTGTCTTTAAATTGTGTTAATTGCGGAAATTGAGTGAATTGTAGTTCAGACAGTCTGAACCGCAATTCGCATAATTAACATAATTACCTTAATTAATACAAAAAGATAAAAATAATTGTCTTTAAATTATGTTAATTGCGGAAATTGAGTGAATTGCGGTTCAGACAGTCTGAACCGCAATTCGCATAATTAACATAATTACCTTAATTAATACAAAAAGATAAAAATAATTATCTTTAAATTGTGTTAATTGCGGAAATTGAGTGAATTGCGGTTCAGATAATTATTAAAAAGCAGGTAATCCCCATAATTCAGGGCGAAATTCACCCATTTGATTTAAAACCGCATCAGCGGTGGCAAATAGGGTTTTGTCTAAAGCAAGCGCGGGAATGGCGACAACGTGCATACCTGCGGCTTTTGCGGCTTCTACACCGACTAAAGCATCTTCAAAAACCAGACAGTGGGCGGGGTCTGCTTGTAGCGCGTTGGCAGCGGCTAGAAAAATATCAGGTGCAGGTTTACCCTGTTTAACCGCAATATTATCGCCCGTAATAATCGTGTTAAAAACGGTAAACCATGTTTGATGTGCATGAGTTTTTAATAAAAATTTGGCGTGTGGTGTACTGGTTGCTACGGCTTGGGGAATTCCTTGTTGATGTAAATGGCGTGTTAAGGTTTGCGCACCTTGTAGCGGTTGCGCAGTCAGAAAGAGTGCATCAAGCAAGGGTTCACGCGAGATTAGGTATTCTTCAGCCGTAATGGGTAGTTCTAACGCATCTACTAAAATTTTTGCTGCATCAAGTGGTTTACGCCCCATCATTTGGGATTTTAACGCCCATGTGAAGGTTTTACCGTGTTGTTGCACTATTTGTTGGGTAACTTCGGTATAAAAGGGTTCGGTATCTAGCAGCACGCCATCCATATCATAGATAACATGGGTAATATGTCGTTGTTTAGCGGTCACTGTAATTTCTCTGCCATCAGCTTGGTGGGGAAAATAGGATAGGTGCGTATGAATTTGCACCTATCTTCAAATGAGGGTTTAAAACATCAAGCGCAACCCAAGCGTGCCAATAACCGCATCGGTTTGTTCACCGTGACGTTCAGCAAAGTTGGCAGTGTCGCCAAACTTGCGTTCATATTTTACCTCAATATAAGGGGCAAATTTGCGGGTGATTTCATAGCGCAGTTGTCCCCCTATTTCGGCTGTGGATAGTCCTGAACCTTTGTGTTGTGCGTGAACATCTTGGGCGAATAGATTTGCTTCCCAATAGGGTTGAGCGATAAGGCGTTGTGTGAGGAGAAAATCTGTTTCTTGCCCTAAACGCGCGCTTATATCCCCATCTTCACTCGCAAATAGATGTGCTGTCGTTTCCAGAAAATAAGGGGCTAAGCCTTTAAATCCGAGTGTTGCATAGGTGAGTGGGTTGGGTTGTGTGTCATAGCGCACGCCTGCTTGTATATCCCAGAATGTACTGAGGTTATAGCTATACAGGGCGTAAAACTCGGATTTTTCAGTTTTACTGTTGGTATATTCGCCTTCACTTTTTAGCCAGAGCTTGTGTTCGTCTGTACCTATCCAGCCGTCAAAATCCCAATTTGCCGTGCCATCATTACGACTTAAACCACCCCCAACATCTAGGTTAAACGCATGAAAAATCTGTGCGCCATGTTCCATGCTATGCGTTTCGTCAGCAATGCAGGGGGTGGAGAAGGCGAATGATAAGAGGAATAACATAGAAAGATTAGTGCGCATGTTTTTCCGCCTTGGTTGTAGGTTTGGTGGATTTATCTTGAGCATGTTCCATATTACTCATGTCATGTTGCATAGGTGCTGAGGTTGACTTCATTTCATGGTCGGCATGTTCCATGTTGCTCATGTCATGTTGCATGGGTGCTGAAGTTGACTTCATTTCATGGTCGGCATGTTCCATATTGCTCATGTCATGTTGCATGGGTGCTGAGGTTGACTTCATTTCATGGTCGGCATGTTCCATGTTGCTCATGTCATGTTGCATGGGTGCTGAGGTTGACTTCATTTCATGGTCAGCGTGTTCCATATTGCTCATGTTATGGTGCATGGGAGGAACGTTGGAAGGGTCTAATTTTGCGACCACGATTTCATTCATCATGCCTGTTGCCATGTGATAGAGTAAATGGCAGTGAAACGCCCATTCACCTGCTTCATCGGCTGTTAATAGGACAGAATAACTATCACCGGGAGCAACAATTACCGTATGTTTATTCGGCAATTTTTCCGCAGGTTGTCCATTTTCTAATTGCACAAACATGCCGTGCAAATGCATCGGATGCGCCATCATGGTGTCATTGATAAATTTTAGGCGGACACGTTCACCATAAGCTAATTGAATAGGTTCAGCTTTTTCATATTTCTTTCCATTCATTGTCCATATATAGCGTTCCATGTTCCCGCCTAAACGGACTTCAATTTCACGTTCTGGACTACGGGTATCTGTTTGTGTCCCTAAATAACGCAAATCTTTATAACTAAGTGCTTTATCACCTTCAGGTGTTCCCGCCTGCGCCCAACCACTGCCTTTAACGCCTGTTTCATAGTCCGTTGCTGAATCCATTGACATGCCATCCATTGGCATGGAATGCCCCATTGCAGCATGATCCATTGCCATACCTGCATGGTCTTCTGTGGATGTGGTGCTATTGGTTTGATGACCTTCATGTGCTGACGATTCGCCATGACTCATGCCCATATCAGCCATTGTCAATAAAGCCCGTGGGCGATGGGTTGGCGTTTCACCGCGCATTCCTTCACGCGGGGCAAGTGTTCCTAGTGCAAACCCTGTGCGGTCTAGGGCTTCTGCAACAATTGTGTAAGCAATATCTTCTGTGGGTGAGACAATGACATCGTATGTTTCTGCAATGCCAAAACGAAACTCATTAACAGTAACAGGCTCAACAGGTTGCCCATCAGCCGCTACGACTGTCATGGTTAAATGTGGAATACGCACATCATAAAACGACATAGCAGACGCATTAATAAACCGTAAGCGTACCCGCTCGCCCGCTTTAAATAACCCTGTCCAGTTTTGTTCGATATTTTTACCATTCACTAAAAACATATAGCCAGAAACATCTGATAAATCCGTCGGTAACATCCGCATTTCTGCCCACATTTTCGCTTCATTAAAGGCTTTACTTGCACCTTGCTTGCTCGCATCTGCCCAAAAATCGCCTACTGTCCGTCGGGCATATTGGTAGTAGTCTGATGACATTTTTAAATTTGCCAAAATACTGCTGGATTCTTCATCGCTATAATCAGAAAACATCACCACATAATCGCGGTCTGCTTGAATAGGTTCAGCTTCTTTAGGACTGATAACAATTGCACCATAATGTCCGTCTTGCTCTTGTCCCATACTGTGCGAGTGATACCAATATGTTCCGCTTTGGCGAATTTTAAACCGATAAGTAAAGGTTTCATTAGGCTTAATGCCCGAGAAACCATTTAAACCGGGAACACCATCCATTGCACCGGGTAATAGCAAACCATGCCAATGCACAGAGGTTTCTTCTTGCATTTTATTAGTGACATGAATAACGGCATCATCGCCCTCAGTAAAATGCAGAGTAGGCCCCGGAATTGAGCCATTAATCGTAATTTTATCAACGGTATTCCCTGTAAAATTAACAGGAAGGCGCGCAATACTTAGCGTATATTCGGTTGTGTTGGCAATAGCGAATGGCGTGAACAAGCAAAGACTTGTCAGCATCGCCAT
Source organism: Beggiatoa leptomitoformis (assembly GCF_001305575.3). Classification (NCBI taxonomy): domain Bacteria; kingdom Pseudomonadati; phylum Pseudomonadota; class Gammaproteobacteria; order Thiotrichales; family Thiotrichaceae; genus Beggiatoa; species Beggiatoa leptomitoformis. The sequence continues at coordinate 1,198,254 of NZ_CP012373.2, read as the reverse complement.
GAGAAGTAATTTTTTCATGCGTTTGAACCCTAATTACAAAATGGTTGGGAAAACACTTTATATAATAAAAGTATTTCACTAAATTTTATAAAAACTAATGGGTTAAACTTTAGGAGGGCGTTCTATTTGTGCAATCAGTTTAGCGGGGAATTTCGCTAATGCGAGATAATCATATTTCGCAGCAGAAAAAGCAGAAAATGAAGGAATTGTATGGAAATTCAAAAATTGTACGGTATGACAAAGACCCGCAGCACATTGACAGTTTTTTTCACAACAAGGGGGTTTTATGGAACACGTCGTTTTTTCTGCTACAGCCGCATGATGTGCGTGATGTGTACCGTGCATTACCTGCATTTCTACAGCAGAACAAGCATGAACATTATGTTTTATAGGCATAGCAAACGCGGGCATTGTCACAACGACTAACGCCAACATCAGCAAATAGCTAACCTGCTTTTTTAACATAATGAATAAAAGAAGTTTTTAGCAAAAAATAAAATAACATTGTTTTCAGTTTACTTGGCAGTTAAGAAAAAGTCAAAATCCATGCTTGGCGATTTTTGAAGCAAAGACTTTTTTAATTGTAGATTTATTCATCTTGATTTATCTAGCGTTTAACTTTCGACAAAATACCGTGTGGACAAATTTACACTGACAAACAGTTAACCGTATTTTTTAAATGGTTTAAAACGCTGTTAATACCCCCATTTCTATATACGTGTCCTTAATCTGGACGTACTCATATAAATATATCTTATACTCAATATAAAGCGTATAATATGTCAGTTTTAGCATTGTCGCTAAATCCGTATATTACTTGTTGATAGCAGTGAGGATAAATAACGTGTTAGAAGCCTATAGACAACATGTCGCAGAACGTGCCAGCCAAGGTTTACCGCCTTTACCCCTGAATGCCGAGCAAGTAGCGGCATTGGTGGAACTGTTAAAGAATCCCCCAAAAGGTGAAGAAAGTAACTTAGTTGACTTATTGACCAATCGTGTTCCCCCCGGTGTTGACCAAGCCGCTTATGTTAAAGCTGGTTTTTTAGCAGATATCGCCAAAGGAACGGCTAAAAGTCCCCTGATTTCCCGTGAACGCGCAACTGAATTGTTAGGCACGATGTTAGGTGGTTATAACGTCCAACCTTTAATCGGTTTATTAGATGATGCCACGTTAGCCCCGCTCGCTGTTCAAGCCTTATCTCATACTTTATTGATGTTTGATGCTTATCACGATGTCGTTGAGAAAGCCAAAACTAACGCCGCTGCAAAACAAGTCTTAGCCGCTTGGGCAGAAGGCGAATGGTTCAAAGTCAAGTCCGAATTACCCAAAAGCTGGACCGTTACCGTTCTCAAAGTCCCCGGTGAAACCAATACCGATGACTTATCCCCCGCTGGTGCTGCATGGAGTCGCCCTGACATCCCATTACATGCCACCGAAATGTTAAAAATTAAAATGCCTAATGCCTTCGAAATCATCACAGATTTGAAGAAAAAAGGTCATGACATTGCTTATGTAGGCGACGTGGTTGGTACAGGTTCATCCCGTAAATCCGCTATTAACTCCGTGTTATGGCACTTAGGCAAAGATATTCCCTTCGTTCCTAATAAACGTCAAGGTGGCGTGATTTTAGGCGGTAAAATTGCCCCTATTTTCTTTAACACCGCAGAAGATTCAGGCGCATTGCCTATTGAATGCGATGTTTCCAAATTAGAAAACGGCGACGTTATCACGATTTATCCTTATGAAGGCAAAATTACCAACGAAAAAGGCGAAGTGGTCAGCACTTTCGACTTACGTCCTAGCAGTATGCCAGACGAAGTCCGTGCAGGTGGTCGTATTCCCTTAATCATTGGTCGTGGTTTAACCGATAATGCCCGTAAAACTTTAGGCTTAAGTGCGTCTGATTTATTCATTCGCCCTGTTGCTCCTCAAGACACAGGTAAAGGCTACTCTTTAGCACAAAAAATGGTTGGTCAAGCCTGTGGTGTGACTGGTGTTCGCCCCGGTACATATTGCGAGCCTAAGACAACCACCGTTGGTTCACAAGATACCACTGGTGGGATGACCCGCGACGAGCTGAAAGAACTCGCCTGCTTAGGCTTTTCAGCCGATTTGGTCATGCAGAGCTTCTGCCACACGGCCGCCTATCCCAAGCCTGTTGATGTTAGATTACAACATGAATTACCTGACTTTATGCAAACCCGTGGTGGTGTTGCCTTACGTCCCGGTGATGGCATTATTCACTCATGGTTAAATCGCATGATTATGCCTGATACTGTTGGTACAGGGGGTGATTCTCACACCCGTTTCCCCATTGGTATCAGCTTCCCCGCAGGTTCTGGCTTGGTTGCCTTTGCCGCCGCCATTGGTGTAATGCCCTTAGAAATGCCTGAATCGGTTTTAGTGCGTTTCAAAGGTGAAATGCAACCCGGTATTACTTTGCGCGACTTAGTCAATGCGATTCCTTACGCAGCGATTCAAAAAGGCTTATTAACCGTCGCCAAACAAGGTAAGAAAAACATTTTCTCAGGTCGTATCTTAGAAATTGAAGGTTTGCCCAACCTGAAGGTTGAACAAGCATTTGAATTAGCAGATGCCTCTGCTGAACGTTCTGCCAGTGCATGTACTGTGCATTTAAACAAAGAACCCATTATCGAATATCTGACTTCTAACATCACCCTGTTACGTTGGATGATTGCTAATGGTTACGGCGACCCACGCACTTTAGAACGTCGTATTAAGAATATGGAAGGTTGGTTAGCTAACCCAAGCTTATTACAACCTGATGCCGATGCTGAATACGCAGCGGTCATTGAAATCGACTTAAACGAAGTTAAAGAACCTTTATTAGCCTGCCCCAATGACCCTGATGATGTAAAAACCTTATCCGCTGTCGCGGGTACAAAGATTGATGAAGTCTTTATCGGTTCTTGCATGACCAATATTGGACATTATCGCGCTGCGGGTAAAGTCTTTGAAGAAGCCAATGGACAAGTACCTGTTCGTTTGTGGATTTCTCCGCCTACTCGCATGGATCAACATCAATTAACCGAAGAAGGTTATTATTCCATTTTCGGTAAAGCGGGCGCGCGGATGGAAATGCCCGGTTGTTCATTGTGCATGGGTAATCAAGCACGGGTTGCGGACAACTCTACCGTCGTTTCTACCTCTACTCGTAACTTCCCTGACCGTTTAGGTAAAGGGGCAAATGTGTACTTAGCTTCTGCGGAATTAGCCGCTGTTGCGGCGCGTTTAGGGAAATTACCCAGCGTAGAAGAGTACATGACTTACACTAACAAGATTAAACCCTTAGCCGATAATATTTATCGCTACTTGAATTTCCATCAAATCGCGGAATATCAAGCAGCAGCAAATAATGTTATTGCTGCGGGTAAAGTCATTCCTATCGCTGCGGCGTAAGGATGGAAAGACACAATACATCGTGTCTGGCTGAATAAAAAAAGGACGGTTGCAAAACCGTCCTTTTTTATTTTGTCTGAACCAAAATTTCCAGTGGCAGAAAGAACTATAGCTAACGCACTTTAAAATGATTATTGCAGGGTGGAATAGGCGCAAGCCGTATTCCACAACAGTGCAAGCTTTCTGCATAAACTCAGCTATTTTTGGCGTTTTATGGTGGAATACGCTACGCTATTCCACCCTACATTAAGCTGCTTTTTAAGTTGCGTTAGCTATACTTGCAATAAAATCGGTCAATTTTGAAAGGTCTCATTCAAACCGTTTTTACATTTATTTTTAACGTTCATTTAACGCTAATTCTGTTGGAATAACAATAGATTGTCTATTTAGCCGACTTTCTAAAATCCAAAATAATATGGGTAATATTAAGGTCGTTATAATGGATAAAAGACCAACTTGCCACATACCTATTAACATACCATTCGCTTGTGATTGTAAGAGTACCGCAGAGAGCATTCCGCCTATTGCACTGGCTAAATGTTGTACAGCCGCATTGACCGCCATAAATCCCGCCCGTTCAGACCCATCTGGCACTTTCGCGATGATGACGGTAATAGCAACGCTACGTAAGGACATGGCAAGCATAAAACCTGCAAAAATAATGGTAACCGGTAAAAACACGGTTTCTACCGTAAATCCAAATAGTAAAACGAATGTCAACAGTAAACTTGCCCCCAAGATAACCATAAAACTGCCGTAACGGTCTGTCCAACGCCCAGCTAGTTGCATTGCAATAAAGCTAACAGTACCACCTGCTAAATATAAAAGACTTAATGCTTCTCGTGGATAATGCAAATTAAACTGTACGTATGCGGAAATATTGGGAATGATTAAAAATCCGCCCAACATAGAAAGTGCTGTTAATGAGTAAGCCAGCAGTGCATCAGGGCGGGTAAAAAAACGTAACATTCGGGTTTTTTGTGAGGTGTGTTGTACGGCTGAAAAATGGTCACGCATGGGTGGTAAAAACCATAATGTTGCGATGACAACAAGCAAACTCACCATTGCAATGGCTAAAAAAGGAGCTTGCCAGCCACCAATTCGCGCCAACTCTAAACCTAGTGGAACACCTAACACGGCTGAAATAGAAAAAGAACTAATCACTAAGCCCATTGCTTGCCCTCGCCGTTCTGCGGGAATGACATCAATGACCATTGCAATAACGAGAGAAGACAAAGGACCTGCAAAAATACCAGCAATAACACGCATCGTAACCAATTCAATTAAATTAGTTGCCAATGTACAAAAGGCTGTCGCCATGATTAACCCTATCATGGCGTAAAAAACAGCGGTACGTCGGTCAAAACGGTCAAGAAAAAATGCGCTGATAATGGCAGAAATTGCCGCACCAATCGTATAACTACCGCCAATAATCCCAATGTGTGCTGTATCAATGGCTAAATCTTTGGCAAAATCTGCCCCTAATGGCATAACCATCATAAAATCAACAATATTGACAAATTGAATTGCAAAAACAATTATTATCAATGCCCTTTCTGAAATGGAAGGCGTTTGCATTTGTAAATAACTCTATTTTAAGAAAAAATTAAGATGAAAACCGATTTGATAATTTGATAAATCGATTTATTGCACTAAGTCGTATAACAGTATAGTTGGTATTTTGTGGATAAAATTGTTTTTTCAATAGTAATGCTGTACGAATACCACCGCTTGAAGCGGTGTTATACGTTGTTCATCTTGCTTGCACACGGCTGCAAGAAGTCTAATGACATTAGCTTATTTTGACGTGGCGAGTTTTGAAAACACAGTGATTTTTTTATTTAACTCATCAGCATTTCCAGTCTAAAACTGCGGTTTTTAGGCTTTATGTAGTGCCTGTAAATCTAGGTTGTAAAATAGACATTGGTCACCACCAACCTGTCGCGCTTGTTGGGTAGCCAGTTCAACCATTGTCAATAATTCTTCAATCTCTCCTGTATCTTGTGGATAAACAACAATGCCAATACTGGCTTTGGTTTGTAGCGTGCAATCTTCAAAGACCATGGGTTGTGTTGCTTTAAATAGTAACATTTCACCCACCAAACCCGCATGTTGTGGTTCAGATATTTCTCCAAGTGCAACAATAAATTGCGCACCATCATAACGAGCAACCAAATCACTGTGGCGTAAGGTTTCTGCAAAGCTATTGCCTAAATATTGCAAAAATTTATCGCCTAATACATGACCATATTGTTGATTAATATCTGCCATCATATCGAGATTAATGAGTAATAAGGCAAAGTGTTTGTTGTTTCTTTTAGCTAAAGTCAGTATTTTTGTTAAGTTATGACAAAACAAACGGCGATTTGCCAGTTGTGTTAAAGGGTCATGTAGCGCGGCGTTTTGATTATGTAGTTGATTAAGTAACACCACATAACGGCGTTCTGGTAATGAAGACGGTTGATAGGGTTGAATTGTTAAACGACATTGATAAACACCGCCGTGCTTATGTCGTTGCCAGACCATCCCCTGCCAATATTTGGCTTGTTGTAACGCGCTGGTTATTTGTTCGTTAATTTGCGTATCTAACCATTCCACTTGTAAATCTTGTAGGAAAAGCTCTTGTAATTCGGCTTCAAAATAACCCGTAAAATAGCGGGTAGCAGGATTAGCCCGCAATATTCTAAATTCCGCATCTAGGAGTAAAAAGGCATCATCGCTATTTGCCCAAATAATTTCACTAACGGCTAAGGCTTCTTGGGTTTGTTGTTGCCGTGTCAGGTCTTCTATTAACCATAATACTTTTTGAGATTGAACAGGTTGCAGATGAATATGGCCATAAAATACGGAGTCATCTTTACGGCGTAGCCATTGGCGGGGCTGATATTCAAAGTTTTTTTCGGCAATCAGATGTTTTATGTATTCATAATCATGTTTATTTACAAAAAGTTGTGTAACAGGAAAGGTCAGTAGTTCAACTTGGCTATAACCAAACAGGTTTTCACAACGCGGATTCACCCGTGTAATTTGGTTTTCTTGCGTTGTTAATAACGCCAGTTCTGTGTGTGCAGTTAATAAATGGGTTTCTTGGCTAAGGGTTTTTACCCGGGTTGAAAGGCGATGTTGTTCTGTAACCTCTTGTAATAAAATTAATAAACCCACACAAAAATCTAAATCCATCAGCGGCAAAAAGTGCAGGGTAAAAACCCGATTATCTTGTTGAAAAGTTTCTTGTAGCTGCTCGCCTGATAAGGTTTGTTTAATTTGTGGTGCGAAGCGTGCGATTTGTTTGCTGGTTTTAAAAATCGGTTGTTCTACTTGTTCGGGACTAATGCCCAAAATATCTAAATGTTGACCTTGTGCAAAAGCTAAAATTCCCCGTTTATCTATGCTAAGTAGGGTTGTCGATAAAGACAGCAATAAATGCGGTAACCATATAGAATAATGAGATAAATCAGGTAAAATCAATGTATTGTGTTGATAATAATGTTGTAAATTGGTAATTGTAGTGACTTTAAATAAATGCCCTTTATCATCAACTAGTTGACTTTCTCCAATGTGATGACGTAAGAGGTGTTTATCCCGATGTTGTAAAGGCCAGTGTCCGCTATTACTAGCCGCATTTGTCAGAAATCTGACATGCCATTGCATGGCTTTGGTGTGTAATTCAGGCGTTAGCAATTGGGTAAACGGTTGGTGAATAAGTTCTTCAAAACGATAGCCAAATAACTCGCAAAAAGTCGTATTGAGATAGACAAAGTGTCCTTGGATATCAGTAACTGCAATACCAACATTAGTATTATCAAAGAGTAAAGAGAAAAAATGTAATTTCGTGGATAACATTTCTCCTTGTTGAATGTATGTTGTAATATCTGTAAATGTACAGATAACACCTTGTTCTGCAAATAACTGTGCATTAACCAATACCCAAACGAGTTGGTCATCAGGGCGATAAATGCCCATTACTTTGTGATGACACGCCTGTTGGGTTTGTAAAGCAATCATTGCAGGAAAATCCGCCATGCTAACTTCCGCGCCATTTTCCCAAATACACGTTAAGGGAAATATAGACTGGTCTAACAAATCTTCTGCTTTTACTGCTAATAATGTGGTTATTTGTGAATTGCAGGCGACAATCATACCTGTCTGGTCATAGACTAAAAGCCCTTCATATAGTGTGTTGATTATATTCTGTAAAGGCTGTTGATGGTCATGTAACGCGCTCATTAACCGTTCTACCATTATTTAGTAAGAAAAAAAGTTACCGTTATATAGCCTTAGTCATCAATTAAACATAATAAAGAGAAATAATTAATCAGCCGAAATAACGATAAACGTTGGGTTAGCCTTATCGTGGCACACTTCCTGCTATATTGGAAAACAATAATGTGTTTAATTCATTACATCACAGGAGAACACAACATGTTTAGAAAAATAAGAGCTGAAGATTACCGCGTTGAAAGTAATGTGTTTACAGGCACAATCACCTTTCAAGGCAAGTTACAGTTGCAAGATAGCAAAGCCTATATGCCCATTTTAGAGATGCTCAACGAACTTGCGGAAAAAGATTTACCAAAAATTACGATTGATTTACGCGCTTTAGAGTTATTAAATAGCTCTGGGATTAATACCTTATCTAAGTTTTTAATGCAGATGGAACGCAAAAATCAGACCCACGTTATTGTTCATGGCTTACGCGAAGTAACATGGCAAGACAGAATGCTGACCAATATCAAACGGGTATTGCCCGGTTTTCAGCTCTCTTTACAATAAGATGGTGCGGGTTACTGGAATATTAAGACTTATAAACTGTCATAAAAATGACAGCTATACATAAGGTAATAACCATTTTAACCACTGTATCCACCATAAGTTGATTTTTGCCTCACCGTGTCCCTGTGCGCTGGCTTTTTGATACCACTGTTTAGCTAATTTATAATCTTTTGCAACAGAGCTATTCCCATACTCATAAATTAAGCCCAATTTAAACTGGGCTTCTTTATGTCCTCGCTCTGCTGCCAAGGTATAATAATGTAAAGACTGCTCATAATCTTGTGCAACATTACCACTTCCCGTTGCATACAAATTAGCTAGGCACAACTGTGCTTCTACAATATCCTGCGCTGCCGCTTTCAGTAACCACTTTTCTGCTTCTTCAGGATGTTTTCGTAATCCCCCGCGTCCATTCAGATAAAACACGCCTAAATGATATTGTGCATCACGGTCTTCTGCATTAGCGGCTTTACGATACCACTCCATCGCATTTTTATCGTCAGCCTCTACACCACCTAAACCAAATTCATACACCGCCGCTAAATTATACTGTCCACGAATATGCCCTTGTTCAGCCGCCTTACGATACCACTCTACAGCACGTGCTTTATTAACGGCAACACCAATGCCGTAGCTATAACCCACACCAACTTGATTTTGGGCTTCTGCAATTCCTAATTCGCCTGCACGCAGAAAATTATTAAACGCATGTGCTTCATCTGCCGATGTAAAGCCAAAACCATTTTTATACATCATAGCCAAATTGAAACGCCCATATTTATGCCCTTGCTGTGCCGCTTTTTCAAAACACTCAACGGCTTGTCGGCTATCAACAGCAACACCACGTCCTAAGCAAGAAAAAATCCCTAATAAATTATGGGCTTCAGGAGTATCTTGAGCAGCTGATTTGCGCAACCAATATAAAGCTTGTTCATCATCTTTTGGCAAACCGCGACCCCGATAACAAAGCACCGCCAGATTATACTGTCCGCGATAATGTCCTCGTTGTGCGGCCTCCCGAAACCAATAAACTGCTTTTTTTTCATCTAAGTCAACCCCTTTTCCCAAGGCATACATCAAGGCTAACTGATGTTGTGCTTCTAACGTGCCTAACCCCGCATTTTTATAATAATAAGCAAATGAATCTGCTTGAATATCTATTAATAAGCCGATTAAATCTTCACCATATAATTCAAATTTTTCGGAAACTAAGCCTTTAATAAAATAAATATTTTTAACGGGAGATTCATAGACGGCGGCGGTAAACGCCTTAATGGCGGGAGGTGGGGCGGGGGGTGTTTCAGTCGGTGTTGTCATCGCATTACAAATCCTATTGGACTTGTGGTTTTAAAAGGAGACCACTTGCAAAAGTAATATGGATAGCATCATTTAAAGCCTTGTTATTCATTTTCTTACATACAAAATCAAAGCCCATCTGCATCAGCATAGTCCAAGAATACTAATTCGGACAAAAAAACGGTGTATGACATGATTACTCATACACCTTACGTTTATTTGCGTTTGACCATACGACTGTTATCTTAAAAAAGCTTTAAATTCAAAAGCTGGCTATTATTTACGGTATTTAGTCAGAATTGAACCGCAAATTGAATTTTGTTAAGCGATAACGCAACGCACCAAAACTAATTCCTAACAACTTTGCAGCATGGGTTTTATTCCCTCTGGTCTTTTCCAATGCCTTCATAATGCGTTCTTTTTCTACATCTTCTAATAAAGGGTCTAGTCCTTCGGCGTGGGCTTCTGTCGATGACACATTTACCCATGTGCCATAATCTTCTTCCGTCATTTCGATATCATCTTTTATCGTCGGTAATTGTAAATCATCAAGTTGAATGATATTACCTTCGCATAAGGTCATGGCACGCTCTAAAATATTTTCCAATTCACGGACATTTCCCGGAAAATGATAGCTTTGCAAAAAGGTCATTGCCTCAGATGATAGACGTAAATCCGTTTTTCCCCCATTATCCGTGAGCTTTTGCAAAATCCGCTCAACTAATAAGGGAATGTCTTCTATACGTTCCCGCAACGGTGGAACATTAATTTCAATTACATTAATCCGATAAAACAAATCTTGGCGAAATTTGCCTTGCTTAACTAAATCCGCTAAATCGCGATGGGTTGCGCTAAGAATTCGCACATCAACAGAAATTTCTTTCGCCGCACCCACAGGACGCATTTGTTTTTCTTGAATAACACGCAATAATTTGACCTGCATGTGCAGCGGTAAATCAGCAACCTCATCAAGAAACAATGTTCCGCCCTGTGCTGTTTGAAATAAACCGGGTTTATCGGTGTTCGCACCTGTAAAACTGCCCTTTTTATGCCCGAAAAACTCGCTTTCCATCAATTCGGTTGGAATTGCGCCGCAATTAACAGGGACAAAAGACTTACTTGCTCTTGCACCTTGCGTATGTATCAAACGGGCGACCACTTCTTTACCCACGCCAGATTCTCCACGAATATAAACAGGTGCTTGACTGCGGGCAAGTTTGGCAATTTTTACGCGCAAAGATTGAATCGCGCAAGATTCTCCAACGAGAGAAGAAAAACTATCTTCATGTTTTTCTGATAATTTAAGCGCGGTACTGACTAAAACCCGCAAGGCTTTAATATCCACAGGTTTGGTTACAAAATCAAACGCGCCTGCTTTTAATGCCTGTACCGCAGATTCTACACTACCAAAAGCAGTGATCATGGCGACAGGTGTATTACTATATTCTTGCTGAATCAGTGTTACCAAATCAATGCCATTACCATCAGGTAAGTGCATGTCTGTCAAACATAAATCAAACATCTGTGTTTTTAAATATTCACATGCTTCAGCAAATGAACCAGCACCGACACAATCAATATTCATAGAGCTTAGCGTCTGTGCTGAGAGTTCAAGAATAATTGGCTCATCGTCAACAACAAGACATTTCGGACATGACATAGTTTTTCTCAATGTTTAGTTATTACAGGGACTAGACAACTTTAAGGCATCTATGTTGAGGATTTCATGTGATAAGATGGGGATTGTCTGCGTGATTGGTCAATAAAATACGAAAACAACAGCCTGTTAGGCTGTTACTTACTACCTGTAAAGAAGCCTGATTCGCCTCACAAATTTCCCGTGCTAAATAAAGTCCTAATCCTGTCCCTTTAATTTCAGTGGTAAAAAAAGGTTCAAAAATCTGTGTGGCAATCTCTTCAGGCATTCCTTTACCTGTGTCGATGATTTCTAAATAGGGACGTTTGGAGTCTTCCGTAAATCCTAAATGTAAGGTTAATAAGGGGTCATGTTGGCTATAACGCAAGCCGTTGTCACATAAATTACTCACAACTTGATACAGTTGTGTGGGGTCAAAATAGACAAACAAGGGTTGTTTATCAATCAGCAATGCGAGTTTACTTTCTGTTAATCCATGCTGTCCGCGATATTCTTCTATGAATTCTAACACCCAGACATCCAGCGCGAATTGTTGCGTATTGGTTTCGCGTCGACTGAGTTGTAAGATATTTTCAATAATGGTATTTACCCGTTGGGCTTGTGAAACAACGATTTGTACTAAGCGGGTATCGCTGGCGTTTAAATGCACGGATTCTGCCAACAGTTGCCCCGCTTGGCTAATTGCCCCTAGTGGATTGCGAATTTCATGTGCAATACTGGCGGTAAGCCGTCCTAATGCAGCCAGTTTTAATTGTTGTGCCCGACGGGTGGTCAAGGTTGCATCATCTAATACGATTAAAACACTGTAGGATTCGCCGCGATTTAAATAGGTAAAGGTTGCGATGATTTCAGCCTCTCCCCGTAAGGGACGAAAAACCTGTGAGGTGTTTACTCTTTTGATTTGCCAGTGATTAAATTGTTTTGCCAATTCTGGTGCGACTGCTGCGAGTGTTCGCCCGAACGGGTCTTCTGACAATGATAATAAGCGCATGGTTGCTTCGTTAAATAAACGAATGCGTTCAACGACATCAACAACAAGAATGCCTGATTGTATGTGTTGGACAATTTCAGCGTTTAGCTGCGCCAAATATTGCACATGTAGCCCCCGTTGACGGGCTAGTGCTTCGCTAATTTTAACACGTTTAGCCAGTGTATAAGCTGAAAAAGCAGTGGCAAAAAAAGTTATCCCTAGCATACTTGCGTGTGTGTAGCTGGTGGTTTGAAACCAGTTAAATGTATCGGCATAAACCACGTGTCCTAATACGGACAGGCTTGCAATGGCGGCAAAGAAAAAAGCGGTGCGCCCTTCGGAGAGTAAACTCCCCCCTGCAACGGCAACGACTAATAACATTCCCATACCACTGCTAACCCCACCACTGGTATGCATAAGAAGGGTAATCAGTAAAATATCAAGTGGAATTTGTCCCAGCACTTGCAGGTTAAAGGAAGGATAGCGGTAGTCTGTCATGAACAGGCAAGCGAGGGAAAACCCTAAATATAGCCATGCGGCAATTAGAAACAGGGCTTCGTTATAACGACCTAAAAAGCTGGGTGCAACATCGGTTATGAAGGTAATGACAAATAGGGTTGCAAGTGTTAGGCGATAAAAATTAAAGAGATATAAAGCACTCCAATCAGGGGAACTTTCAGTCTCTAGGATGTCTGTGTTTACATCTAACGTGTTTGTCAACATGTTCTCAACGGGTATAAAAGCAGATTAATATATAATGTTGTTTTATATAAATATTGCTGGGTTAAAATAGATTCTTTTATTTTTAGAATTAGTTTGAAAAAATTGGCTTGTTAGACGCTTGCGATAAGCAGTAAAAATGATGGTGTCGTATTTAATAGTGGAAATCATTGGACTTTAAGAATTAAGATTGAGTTTAGCATTTATATCACTATGAATACTAAAAAGATTGCGTCTTGGGTGTTGCGTTGATATTAGGAAATGCTGACGCATGAGAGAGAACTGACACAACACGCGGCAGGGAGCAGTTTGCGCACCAACCGCGACAGACAGGCTTATGTGTTAAGCATGATTAATATTTTCAACAACCGCTAATTCTTGGGAATTTAAGAGCTTATCTATATCTAACATAATCACCATTTTTTCCCCAACGGTTGCAAGCCCTTTAATAAATTCAATGCTAATAACACTGCCAAAATCGGGTGGTGGCTTAATATCTTCGTCAGAAATATCATAGACATCAGACACGGCATCAACAACAATGCCCATGGTTCGTTCTCGTCCTGCAGAAAGCACTTTAAGCACAACAACTACCGTCATTAAGCCATATTCTAAACGCGCTAAACCAAAACGTAAGCGCAAGTCAATGATAGGAACAATCAACCCACGTAAATTAATGACTCCACAAATATAATCTGGTGTATTTGGAATGGTGGTGACTTTTGTCCAGCCTTTAATTTCTTGCACACGAAGAATGTCCACTGCATATTCTTCAGTGGCTAGAACGAAGGTAAGATATTTATTGACAAGTTGTTTTTTATCTTCATTCATGTTACAAGCTCCTGCACGATGCGCGGGCGAATACGGGGTAACGCTGTTTGTTGGTGGAAAAGGCGAATGAGTCCAGCAATATCAATAATAAGTGCAACACTCCCATTGCCTAAAATCGTCGCGCCTGAAATGCCTTCTATTTGTTTATAGTTACTTTCTAAACTTTTAATGACGATTTGTTGTTGTGAGAGTAATTCATCTACAAATAAGCCTATCTTTTGTCCTTCTCCTTCCACTATTACTAATAAACCTTTGTCCAGCTCTGTTATATCAGTTTGAATTTTAAAAAGATTATGCAATCTAACAACAGGAATATACTCATCACGCAGTTTATAAACATCGGCTTGTCCTGCCAAACTGCTGACTAGTTTTTTATTAATATGTAGTGATTCTACGATGGAGAGTAGGGATAGGATGTAAATTTCTTGTCCTACTTTAACCAGTTGTCCATCTAAAATAGCAAGGGTTAGCGGGAGGCGAATAGTAAAAATTGTTCCTTTGTTGTGTTCGGAACGAATATCAATAGTTCCCCCCAAGGTGCGTATATTACGCCTCACAACATCCATTCCTACGCCTCGCCCCGACACGTCATTAATTTGGTCGTTAGTGGATAAGCCGGGATGAAAAATATATTCGTAAAGTTCTTCCGCGTTAGGGATGTCTTGTGCGTCAAGTAAACCTAGTTTAACCGCTTTAAGACGAATTTTTTCTAAATTAAACCCCGCACCATCATCACTGATTTGGATAACAATATTACCGCTTTGATGATAGGCATGAAGATGGAGCAGACCTGTTTCAGGTTTGCCCGTCGCAAGGCGTTGCGCGGGGGATTCTATGCCGTGGTCTAGCGCGTTACGCACTAAATGCACTAGCGGGTCATTCATTTTTTCTAAAACGGTTTTATCTAGCTCGGTGTTTTCACCCGTCAGTTTTAATTCAACTTTTTTGTTGAGTTGTACGCTTAAATCATGGACTAAACGAGGAAAACGGTTAAATGAATAACTAATGGGTAACATGCGAATGCGCATGACACTTTCTTGTAATTCTCGGGTGTTGCGTTCTAACTGTGCAAGCCCATCACGGAGTTGTGCAAGTTTTGATATATCAAAGTTATCACCCACTTGGTCGAGCATGGATTGGGTAATCACTAACTCACCAACCATATTAATCAATGCGTCAACTTTATCGATGCTGACACGGATAGAATTATCATTGGTTTGCGCATTATTCCGTCCATTGTCTCCCCAGCGGTTTTTCTTGGCTTTTTCAGGTTCGGGCGAATCTTCATTTTCTTCCGATTCTAGGCTCGTAGGCAGTGTTGATGCTTGTGTATCAGCGGGGTAAGCTGACGCTGCAATAATTGGGGAACTTGCGATTATAGGGGGGGATTCCGTTGCTTGAATAGGAAAAGGGGTAATTTCTAAACTGCAATCACCTTCTACCCATTCAAATATTTCATCAATGGCTTGGCGCGGAATATCTCCATACAATGTTAATGTCCAACTGAGGTAACATAGTTGTGGTTCAATTTCTTTAAAGTCTGGGAGTTCTGTGGTATTGACTTTAATATCTAACTGCCCGAGCGTTGCTAATTCCCGAAATAAATTAATCGGGTCGTTGCCTGTTTTTAACAGTTCAGGACTTGGTTTAAACAGAATAAGCCATCCCTTATTTAAATCTGGGGGCGTAACTTCTGTAATTTCGGGGGGTTCAGTATTGGGCGTTTTAGCGGGGGAATTGGTTTTTTCTGAGGCAGGTAAAGGCACTTTTAACATGTTTTCTAAGCCAAGCTGTGCCTCTTGAATGGCTTGTAAATCTGTTTCGTTACAAGGTACATTTTCTTTCAAGCGCGTCAACATCATGCGCAATATATCAACGGCTTGTAATAATATATCTATTGTTTCTTGTGTTACCCAATGTTGATTATTTCGCATACTATCTAGCAAGGTTTCTGCGATATGGGCAAAATGGACAACCTGTTCAAACTTAAAAATACCCGCACCCCCTTTAATAGAATGGGCAACGCGGAAAATACTGTTAATGAGTTCGTGGTCAACAACACCAATATCTAAATCAAGTAAGTTCGCCTCCATTGTGTCGAGGCTTTCAAAACTCTCCTCGAAAAACAATTGACGCACTTCAGTCATGTCTATTGTCATGATATTACCCTAACACCCGACGGATAGCCGCGAGAAGTTTATCAGGGTCGAAGGGTTTATTAATCCAACCCGTAGCCCCACTTGTTTTTGCTAAAAGTTTTTTCTCGGGGTCAGTTTCTGTGGTTAATAATAAAATAGGTTTAAACTGATAAGTTGGTAAAAGACGCAATTCACGTACCAATGCCAAGCCGTCTAATTTAGGCATATTAATGTCAGTAATCACCAAATCAAAGGGATGCGTTTTCGCAAGACTTAACGCCTGCTCACCGTCATCTGCTTCGGTCACACTATAATTTGCTTGTGTTAAAGTGAATGCTAACATTTGTCGCATGGATGTAGAGTCATCACTGATTAATATATGCGTTATTTTCATGTAACTGAATAAGCTATGATTGACTGAAAATAATAAGCTGTCTGGTTAGGTTAAAGGCATATCATACAGACTATTTGTATGAAATGCCCTCCTTCTATAATAGGACATAAGAACTGAAGCTAAGTATTTATTAAAAAACTACTTTTATCTAAACCCCCAACAACTCACAGTATATTCAACATATTGGTTATCATGACACACATAGACCCTTATAAAGCCCCACAAGCCAGTTTAGAAACACCCTTTGCTGAAGAATACGGAAAACTGCAACTATTTAACTCTGCAACACGTTTAAATCGTCTGCGTTATATTGCATATACACACATGCTTATTCTTATCAGTTCTGTATTGATTTTTGTTTTTGCCGTCATTTTATCGCCTTATTTATCTGAGACAAAACCTATTTTTCTTCTCATCATATTGGTTGTAGGTGCGATGGGTATCAATTTTATTTGGGTAATACAACGCTTACATGATATGAACTTATCAGGGTGGTGGCTAGTTGGTCTTTTAGTCCTGAGTTTTCTCTTAACATACTTCAAGCTTGAAATATTCAATAGCTTACTATCCACCGTCTTCTGGGTTGTATTAACTCTTGTACCCGGTACAGCGACAAATAATCAATATGGCAATCCCCCACCCCCCAATACACTCAGTGTTTACCTTGCTTTTATCCTTCCCCTACTACTCCTTGTCGCTATAGCGGGTTTGCTCGTCTATACGGGATATTATCACAACAATTTGAATTACTAACGCCAAACAATTGCGTTTAACAGGATTACCATTTGCATGAATTACCGTCATAGCTACCACGCAGGCAATTTCGCCGACGTATTTAAACATATCACCCTAATTGCACTGCTCCAACACCTACAACAAAAAACCAACCCTTTTTGCTATTTAGAAACCCATGCAGGCATTGGCGGATATGATTTAAACGCAGAAGAAGCGCGAAAAACCCTAGAGTATCAAAATGGAATAGAAAAACTATTACAAAACCCCATTGACCACCCACTACTACAAGTCTATCAAGAGCTTATAAAAAGTTATAATGAAGAGACGGCAAGCATACGTTACTACCCCGGTTCGCCCCTCATCGCCTACCACTTTCTCCGCGAACAAGACAGAGCTGTCTATATAGAATTACACGAAGAAGCAGCAAACGCCCTAAAACAACTTTTTAAATCTTACAAACACGTCGCTGTGCATAATATGGATGGTTATCAAGCCTTAAAAGCCTTTTTACCGCCAAAAGAAAAACGTGGATTAGTGCTGATAGACCCCCCTTTTGAATCCCCTGATGAATTTACCCACCTCATCAAACACATCAAAATCGCTTATAAACGCTGGGCAACAGGGACTTATGCCATTTGGTATCCCATTAAACAATATACGGATATTCTCCCCTTTCACCGACAAATTCGTGAATTAGGGATTCCTAAAATATTATCCACAGAATTCTGCATCTATCCTGACGACACCAACCTACGTTTAAATGGCTGTGGTCTTATCATCATCAACCCGCCATGGCAACTAGACGATAAACTAAAAACCATCCTCCCACACCTTTGTAACGCACTCACCCAAGACCCGCATCGACGCTACCGTGTCGAATGGTTAAGCCCTGAAACACCCTAAAAGCGTTTAAACAAAAAATGGGCAAACTAACACGCCTATTGCAGACTATTAACCCACACTATTTTTTAGTAGAATCACGGCTTTTTTATAAAATATACCTAAAGGTAAAAAATGGAACTCAACGCAATTTACAACCAGTTAGCAGATATGCAAGCACGCTTAAATGCGTTAAGGGGGTATCTTTGACTATGAATACAAACATGAACGCCTAATCGAAGTTTGTCTTGAACTAGAACAGCCTGAAATTTGGAATAATCATGATAAATCCCAATCACTTGGACGTGAGCGTGTTGCCCTAGAAAATGTTGTCCACACCATAGACCACCTCACTGAAGCCATTGCTGACAACACAGAACTGCTAGAACTCGCCGATGCAGAAGATGACATCAACACCGCAAATGCCGTGCAAAAAGATGTAGAAAATATTGAAGCCCAAATTGCAAAACTAGAATTTAACCGCATGTTTGCAGGCGAGATGGATGCACATAACGCCTTTTTAGACATACAATCAGGCTCTGGTGGCACAGAAGCCCAAGACTGGGCAGAAATGCTATTACGTATGTACCTGCGTTGGGCAGAAAAACGCGGTTTTAAAGCAGAATTAATGGAATGTTCCGCAGGCGAAGTTGCAGGCATTAAGAGTGCGACGGTTGAAATTATTGGCGAATACGCCTACGGTTGGCTACGCACAGAAACAGGCGTACACCGCTTAGTTAGAAAATCTCCTTTTGACTCAGGTAATCGTCGCCATACCTCTTTTGCTGCTGTATTCGTTTCCCCCGAAATTGACGATGATATTGATATAGAAATCAATCCCGCCGATTTACGCATTGATGTCTATCGTGCCAGCGGCGCGGGGGGACAACACGTCAACCGTACCGAATCCGCCGTGCGCATTACCCACTTACCCACGAATTCCGTCGTACAGTGTCAAAATAACCGCTCACAACATCAAAACAAAGATTCTGCCATGAAACAGCTCAAAGCCAAATTATATGAGCTAGAAATGCAGAAAAAACGCTCGACACAACAAGCCCTAGAAGACAGCAAAGCCGATATAGGTTGGGGAAGTCAAATTCGGTCGTATGTACTAGACCAATCACGGATTAAAGACTTGCGCACCAATGTAGAAGTTGCCAATACACAAGCCGTGTTAGACGGGGACTTAGACAAGTTTATTGAAGCGAGCTTAAAAAGTGGTTTATAAACAAAAAATAGCACTGACAACGTATTGAGAAATTTGTTCAACCGAGCAAGCCTAAAATCCAAAAAAGGCTAAATAAAAAGCCTGTCTGCAACAGAATTTTTTAAATTCACCAAAAATTTAAATTTTAAAATAGAAAAATATTATTTTTCCTATTCTTAAATACTAAAAAAATTTGGTAATTCTAAAAATACTGCTGCAGACAGGCTTTAAAATGGACAACACCGCCAAACGCCCAAGACTGCTTTCCAAACGAGTCAGTGATGATACCGCTCAGTGCCTACTTGCACAGTCGGCGGGTAAACTCTCGCGGGGTTGCTTTCATTGACTCTACCCTGTTAAAGGTCTGCCACAATCGGTGAATTTCACGGCATAAAACCTTTGCTAACATTTTTAATTAGCTGGTATTTTGGCTTTAGTCCTTAACTCGACAAAACTTCACAAAGAAAATAAGGCATTACAGAAGCGTTAATATTTTTATCTAATTGTTTGTTTTTTATTGATCTTCTTTTTGCATAATGCTGCTGTGTATAATATAATTTAAAACAACAAGTTAATTACTATACACAGGTGTGTTTATGCAATTTATCTTTACTAAAAAGTTAAAGTGGCTTTTATTTATTTGTCAAATAATTGTCTTGCTTATCCCAATATCTACATGGGCAGCAACGGATTGTAGTACAGTGACTGAAATTCCACCCGCTGAGTGTGAGTCTTTACTACAGTTATACAACAGCACAAATGGCGATAATTGGGAAAATAATAACGGCTGGAATGAAACGAATACGCCTTGCAGTTGGGTGGGAGTAAGTTGTGATTCGGGACATGTAACAACAATTTATCTTAAGAAAAATCAACTAACAGGAAGCATCCCTGATCTTTCTCATTTGCCAAATTTGACGGTACTTTGGCTTTATGCCAATCAGCTAACGGGAAGCATCCCTGATTTTTCTCATTTGCCAAATTTGACAACCCTTAGTCTTGGGGCAAATCAGCTAACGGGAAGCATTCCTGATTTTTCTCATTTGCCAAATTTGACATACCTTAGTCTTTATTCCAATCAGCTAACGGGAGGCATCCCTGATTTTTCTCATTTGCCAAATTTGACAGACCTTTGGCTTGATTCCAATCAGCTAACGGGAAGCATCCCTGATTTTTCTCATTTGCCAAATTTGACGGTACTTTGGCTTAATACCAATCAGCTAACGGGAAGCATCCCTGATTTTTCTCATTTGCCAAATTTGACGGAACTTAATCTTGGGTTAAATCAGCTAACGGGAAGCATCCCTGATTTTTCTCATTTGCCAAATTTGACGGAACTTAATCTTGGGTTAAATCAGCTAACGGGAAGCATCCCTGATTTTTCTCATTTGCCAAATTTGACGGAACTTTGGCTTGATTCCAATCAGCTAACGGGAAGCATCCCTGATTTTTCTCATTTGCCAAATTTGACGGCACTTAGGCTTAATACCAATCGGCTAACGGGAAGCATCCCTGATTTTTCTCATTTGCCAAATTTGACGGAACTTTGGCTTGATTCCAATCAGCTAACGGGAAGCATCCCTGATTTTTCTCATTTGCCAAATTTGACGGCACTTTGGTTTGATTCCAATCAGCTAACAGGAAGCATCCCTGATTTTTCTCATTTGCCAAATTTGACGGAACTTAGGTTTTATTCCAATCAGCTAACAGGAAGCATCCCTGATTTTTCTCATTTGCCAAATTTGACGAAACTTTGGCTTTCTTTTAATCAGCTAACGGGAAGCATCCCTGATTTTTCTCATTTACCAAATTTGACAAGACTTTATCTTAATTCCAATCAGCTAACGGGAAGTATCCCTAATTTTTCTCACTTGCCAAATTTGATAGACCTTTGGCTTGATTCCAATCAGCTAACGGGAAGCATTCCTGATTTTTCTCATTTGCCAAATTTGATAGAACTTGGGCTTGGTGGCAATAAGCTAACGGGAAGCATCCCTGATTTTTCTCATTTGCCAAATTTGATGGAACTTGGGCTTTCTTTCAATCAGCTAACGGGAAGCATCCCTGATTTTTCTCATTTGCCAAAGTTGACATACCTTAATCTTGCTTACAATCAGCTAACGGGAACTATTCCAAACCTAGCCTTTTCAAGTTTTTATGTAATTTATTTACATTATAACTGCGGTTTAATCGCTTTTGATAGCAATCAACAAACCGTATTAACTGGTAGAAACGCAGAATGGCAACAACAAAACGATAATTGCCCTATTGTTACACCAACATCTATTGTTGTCGGCAATGTGTCGATTACAGCAACTTCTCCTATTCAATCTAATGTCCCTATTCAAGGCAATGTTATTCTGGCAAAAACAGGCGGAAATGACATCTTAAAAGTGGTGAATGGTCAAGTTACCGTTGACATAGCGACCAGTAAAATTACGGGACAAGGCAAAATTATCGCATTAGGTATTAAATCGAACCCTTATGACTTTCAAACCAAGGATATTCCTATTTATTCAGGGGCATTTACAATTGATGCTGTGGAAAATCCTCCCGTATTAATCCTAGACCCAAACGGTTTGCCGCTACTCAGAATGGTACAAGACGTGTTGCCTGCAACATTAGCACCCAATAGAATTATCATGGAAAATGATAAGGTTACTCTGAAGGATGCACTAACAAATCTGACAACGGGATATTTAAATCTTGGGCTTATACTAAATAATATTGTTCTATCACAAGATCAAGATTCATCTCAAGAGGCTAAGTTTTCTGCCACAGACTATTTAAAATTTAAACCAGTGAAGCTTGGTAACTTCTTTACATTAACCGATTTTGAAGCTTCTTATAACTTCCTAACAGGTGCGGCGGGCGGAAAAGCTGAAGTTACATTTTATGCGGATAGAAAAATCTCTGCTGAAGCAACTATTAATACTAAGCCATTACTTTGTATTGATAAGTTAGGTCTAGGCTTTGGCGTTGGAGAGTCACTCTTTACTCTGCCTCCTGCTCCTCCATATCCTTTTGGTGCTGCATTTGATGGCTTTTTCATGTCTGTAGATAAATTGTGTAGTTTTTCTTATTCACAATTGAAATATCAAGGAACTGGTAAATTTTATTTGACAGATGCGCTTGGTGTCATAAGCGGAGTTGAAAAGTCCCTCCTCAGAGGGTACTTCATATTAAACGGTGAAGTTTCTATTGTGATAGACATGTCAGGCAAAATTGAATTGGCTGGTAATCTAAAACTCCTTGAGCATGTTCCTTTGGGTAATGCCAAAATTGTCATCGGCAATCCAACGTCTATAGAAGGAAATACGAGCTTATTGGATGTAATGACAGGACGAGTTTATTTATCTGTAGGGCAAGACAGCAATACGGGCGTTATCGAAGGTACTGGTATGAATAGATTAAGTATTAATCTTCCTGAACTATGTTTTGACTACACTGGTTGTTTTGGTCCATATAGTGTTGATGCGTCTGCTGTTGACATAACAATACGGGTATCACCAGAAGGGGTTTATTATATTGCTCGTATTCCACTCAATAGATGGATATCAACCCGTATAGATTGTAATCCTACAGACCCCACTGGATGTCATTTGTTTGCCAAGGTTAGAGGGTTTGATGAAGTACAATTACGCAACTTACGAGCAGCAACAAGCACAAACGCAAACTTTACGTTTACAATAGATAAGCCAAGTGAATATGTGGCTATTCAATTGGCTGGTCAGAATGCGATGCCCTTGTTTAAGGTAACTTTACCTAATGGTGATGTATTAACACCTGAAACAACACCAACATTGATGCAATTGGTCAATGGAGAAAGCGAGCTGGCTTTTGGCAAAGACGTGGCGGCTAAAAAATCTACCTATACACTGATGACCCCATCTGTAGGCACTTATACGATTGAAGTCACTAATATCAATGATGTAGGGGAATATACCTTTAATTTAGCAATCCCTACTGCTCAACCAACCATTCAGCTTACCTCATTAACAACTGATGAAATTTGGGATAAAGCATCTCCTGTCAATATTACATGGCAAGCAGATAACCTTGATATTAAATCAAAAATCAGTTTGTATTATGCTGACAATAAAGAAGGCAAAAATGCAAACATCATTGCTTTAGACCTATCCTCAACAACAAACAGTTATTTATGGCAAGTACCTAACACTGTACAACCCAGTAAATACTATATTTACGCAAAAATAGATAATTTAGTAGATATGCCTATCTATGGTTACAGTGCTGGAATGCTTGAGATTGGTAATACTGAAGCTCCTGCAACGCCACAAGATGTGATTGCAACGGCTGTAGATGGTGGTATCAACATACAATGGACACCGTCAACAAATACTGACATAGCAGGCTATCGAATTTTCGTGTCTGATAAGTTAGACAGTCAAGCATTTGACCATGAATTCGGTATTGGTATGGCAAACAGCTATGAACTCAGAGGGCTAACTAATGGTAGAACCTATCAAGTTGCCATTGCTGCTGTTAACGCAACTAACTTACTGAAAAGTGCATCCAGCCAAGTTTTACAAGTGACACCAACAGGTCAAGCACAAGGAAATACAACAGCAACGAATGCAACAGGTCAAACAAACCCTAGTCTTTCGGTGTTTGGCGTAACCACTGTTACTGATGGCGAGTTTGTAGAAAGCGTGCAACAAGAAATATCAGATAAAATTAACTTACGAGCTGAAATGACTGTAGATTTCGCTGATGTAGGTAAAGTAGCTGATTTAGTTGTGTTTGCTGCTTATAAAGCAACACCTGATGCACAAGAGCAATATTATTCACTGTCTCAACCTAACGAGTTAGGTATTGCAAGCTGGAATACGTCACCCACCGTAATAAGTTGGAACGGCAATCCATCAACATTACCTGCATTGAGTAAAAGTATTATTTTACAACCTCAAACCTCTTTAGAGATGTACACAGGTCATTTTGTCGCTACAGGAGAGCTAAAAGTTTATGTTGGCTATCGTTTATCTGATGGTACGTTGGTAACTAACACAAAACCTGTTGATATCAGTGTAATAAGTATAACATTTGATAATTAACGGTAGCCTTGTTTAATAAGCATTAATGGATGTAAAGGTAGGGGCGTTGATGTAACGTAACGCCCCTCAAAAAGAGCAGGAAAAAAACTTAGTTTTTTAGGACTGCCAGTCCCTAGCGGGCTGGTAGTCCTTTTTTTTGTTCGTGTGCAAAGAAAAAGACCTGCTATAACCCCAATATTGCGAATCTGTTCTTTTCAGATTTCATCGCCAATAGTCTGTTTTATATCATTTATCTTACAGTAATCGGGCTAAATAAAAAGCCTGTCTGCAACAGAATTTTTTAAATTCACCAAAAATTTAAATTTTAAAATAGAAAAATGTTATTTTTCCTATTCTTAAATACTAAAAAATTGGTAATTCTAAAAATACTGATGCAGACAGGCTTTAAAATGGATAACACTGCTTCAAAGCGATACTTATTGAATACTATTTACGCGGCTTTGATTTTTTCACAAATAAAATTAATTGCATCACTGAGTGGGATAATCTGCACGTCATTGTCACGCCGTCCTTTATACTCCACCGTACCTTCATCTAAGCCTCTATCACTTAACACTAAACGATGAGGAATACCGATTAATTCCATTTCCGCAAACATCACGCCGGGGCGTTCTTTACGGTCATCAAGCAACACATCAACACCCGCATCTAATAACTGCTGATACATTTTTTCTACAACTTCTCGTAAACGCTCAGATTTTGCCATGTTCATCGGTAATAATGCGACACTAAACGGTGCAATCGCATTTGACCAAATAATTCCTTTTTCATCATGGTTTTGTTCAATAGCAGCGGCAATCACACGGGTCACACCTAAACCATAACAGCCCATTAACATGGTAATGGCTCTACCCGTTTCATCTAACACGGTTGCATTCATTGCACCGCTATATTTATCACCCAGTTGAAAAATATGCCCAACTTCAATGCCACGTGCAATGTCTAATACGCCATTTCCATCAGGGCTAGGGTCGCCAACTTCCACATTTCGAATATCCATCATCTCAGGTTCTGGTAAATCTCGTTTCCAATTTACCCCGACAAGGTGTTGTCCATCCTTATTCGCGCCACACACAAAATCACTTAGCTGTGCCGCACTGCGGTCGACAATAATTTTTACCGTTAAACCGACAGGGCCAATAGAGCCAATACTGCACCCAATCGTTTCTTTAATTTTTTCAGGGCTTGCAAAGGTTAGCGGACTTGCAACATCAGGATGTTTTGCTGCTTTAATCGCATTTAAGGTATGGTCGCCACGTAAGACAAACGCGACCAAGCCCCCATTTTCACCATTAACTAACAAGGTTTTAACGCACTGTGTTGGTTTAACATTTAAAAATTGGCTAACGGCTTCAATCGTATGTTGGTCGGGTGTATTAACAACGGCCAAACTATCCATTTTTGGTGCAGGACGCTCACCAGCAGGGGCTAGGGCTTCGGCTTTTTCCACATTTGCGGCATACGTTCCTGTCGTGCTATATGCAATAGCATCTTCTCCAGAATCGGCTAATACATGGAATTCATGAGAGGAATTACCGCCAATACTCCCTGTGTCGGCTAATACAGGACGATACTTTAAGCCTAAGCGGTCAAAAATGCGGCAATAGGTTGCGTGCATCACGTCATAGGTTTCTTGTAATGAGGGTTGCCCAACGTGAAAAGAATAAGCATCTTTCATAATGAATTCACGCGCACGCATCACGCCAAAACGTGGACGGATTTCATCACGGAATTTCGTTTGAATTTGATAAAAATTAGCAGGTAGTTGTTTATAACTGCGAATTTCACGGCGGATTAAATCGGTAATTACTTCTTCATGGGTAGGGCCAAAACAAAAACGGCGGTCATGACGGTCATTTAAACGTAATAACTCTGGTCCATACTGTTCCCAGCGTTTTGATTCTTCCCATAATTCAGCAGGTTGTACCGCAGGCATGAGAACTTCTAACGCGCCTGATTTATTCATTTCTGCGCGTACAATCTCTTCAACTTTGCGCAATACCCGCACGCCTAATGGTAACCATGTATATAAGCCCGCCGCCAATTTACGAATAAACCCCGCTCTAAGCATCAATTGATGGCTGATAACTTCTGCATCGGCTGGGGTTTCCTTGAGTGTTGCGAGTAAAAAACGCGATGTACGCATATCTGTAAAAGCCTTGTGTGAAATACGGATGATTTAAGGGCTTAATAGTATCTAAAAATGCTGGGGAATGTGCAATGTGTTGCGAGAATGTGCGGGTTGATTCGTACTAAAATAGGTTGGTAATAAATGACTAATAGGATTAGGCAAGCACTGACCTATAACTTTAGGATAATAAAAGGTGTTACGTTCTGGTGTTCATCACATATTCAATTAATGATAATGCCACTCAGTGCTTATTTAGTCATTTAATCCGTCAATTTATTAAAATTTAACTGTTTTTTTATTAAACAACCCCTGCCCGTAGTAAATCATGCAGATGCAACACACCGACCAACGCCCCTGTATCATTCAAAACTAAAAGTGTCGTAATTTTATGTTGTTGCATAAGGTTGAGCGCGTCCACTGCCAAACAGTCAGCATGAACCGTTTTTCCCCCTTGTGTCATGACATCACAGACGCAGGTGGTATGAACATTCATTTGTTTGTCTAGGGCGCGACGTAAATCGCCATCGGTAAAAATGCCTAAGATGTGTTCTGTTGCATCTAAAATAGCGGTCATACCTAGACCTTTACGGCTCATTTCCACTAAGGCATCACGGATGTTTGCATGATGTGCGGTGCGAGGAATTGCATCCCCTGTGTGCATTACATCGCTGACTAGTAATAATAAACGTCGCCCTAAACGTCCCGCAGGATGAGAGCGGGCAAAATCTTCAGCAGTAAACCCTTTCGCTTCTAATAAGGCGATAGCTAACGCATCGCCCATAACTAAGGCAGCGGTTGTGCTGGCGGTTGGTGCAAGTCCTAGCGGACAGGCTTCTTTTTCTACGCTTACGTCAAGATTAACCGTCGCATTTTTTGCAATGGTAGATTGAGAATTACCTGTTAGTGTAATTAATGGCACGCCTAACCGCTTAATTAATGGCAAAATAGTTAAAATTTCATCTGTTTCCCCAGAGTTTGATAGGGCTAAAACGACATCTTTAGCGGTAATCATGCCTAAATCGCCATGACTGGCTTCACCGGGATGTACAAAAAAAGCAGGACTGCCTGTGCTAGCGAGCGTTGCGGCAATCTTATTGCCGATATGTCCTGATTTACCCATACCAATAACAACAATACGTCCTTGACATAAAAGTAAATATTCGCAGGCTTGTACAAATAAGTGGTCAATACGTGCTGTTAATTTAGCAACGGCTTGCATTTCGGTTTGAATAACCGCTAAGCCTAATTGACGGAGTTTTTCAGTTTCTGAAAGGGAGAGAGACATGAGGGAATAATCAGTGTTAGAAGCGGGTCATTCGGATAAAGATATGTGGAAAACGACAGCCCTGTTTTCCACAACGTACGCGAATAATTAGTTAATTTAAATAAAATTAGAAAAAATACGTTGATTATGCAGTGGCAACATCGGTGCGTTCTTTAGCAGCACAATTTGTGGATAATTCCCGCTCACGCTCGATTAATATATCAGCAAAGAAAAAATAAGCATCTTTCCATGCGCAGATAATTTCTTCACTGGCTTGTTTACCTAAAATTTCTTGCACGGCTTGTAATAAGGATTGTCCAAACATGGTGTAATGCCCCGGATGCACATCAGCCGCAACATGTCGTTGGCTGATGATTTCTAAATCTTTCATAATAGAGTCTAAATTATCAACATTTTCACAAAATGCCATAATTGAACGTGCGAGTAGGTGGGGTTGGTTAGATGGGGCTTTAGCAAATAAGGGTTTAACTTGAGGATACTTCTCAAATAAGATGTCATACGTCCGTTTAGCAATTGACTCTCCATATTCGCGGAGTAAAGGCGTGCTGGTTTTGATAACCGCTTTGGCTTTTGTTGACAACGTATCTTGAATTATCATGGCGTTCTGACCTCTCTTTCATGATTTAACGCTAACTATTCGCGGAGGGTTAGGGTATGCGGATTTTTATCCCTCTGCAACCATTAAATCTGCTCTCAATGGGGGTGACATCCATGTTCTGTTGAGTTTAGTTGTAAAACGAAGGATTTGCTATGCAGCTTTTTGGTAACAAGTGGTGTTGGCGGGGAGTAAAGGGGCGAATAAATTCGCCCGTGTGTGTAAAGCGTGTATTCATTAATTCTCTAATTGGTGTTCACGCCAAAAATGGGCGGCAAAGCTGACTGAGGGGTGTGTTGGTGCTTGTGGAATGGTGTGTAATACCATATCCGCTTGTAAAGGGGTTCTGTCACCTTTGCGATTGTTACAACGTCCGCAAGCGGTAACGACATTATCCCATACATGTTTACCTCCCTTTGAACGGGGAATAACATGGTCAATCGTTAAGTTTTTGGTACTACCGCAATACTGACAAGTGTGTTTATCTCGCCTTAATATTTCCCTACGGTTCAATGTCGGCATACGCCATGCGCGTTCTGTCTGCAGCATGGTTAAACGGATTTGGTAAGGCACAACCAGCACAGTTGTAGGTGAATGCACGGCGATTCCCTTACCTTGATTAAAATCCAATGGCTCTGCTTTTCCTGTAATCAGCAACGCAATAGCGCGTTTAATATTAATTTGACTGATAGGCAGATAATTTTTAGAAAACACTACAATAGACTGGCTTAATATTTCAGTAGAACTTGTCACGGTTCACATTCGATTTATCACTAAACCGACTCCTTTAGGTTATTGAGGATAAATAACAAGTAAATGCCTTACCATCGCTAACTATAAAAAACAGGTAGTGCTAAACAGGTGTTTAAGGATAAACGCAAGAATTCTCTAAGTCAGGACTTTTAGAAATGATTTATCCTTATTCTATTTAGCACTACTAAAAAATTTATAGTGCGATTACATTACATAGCACGCTTATTAAATGTGGTCAAGCAAGAAGAAAGCCAATCAGCGATTGATATAAAAAGAATTATGGATAGAAAAATGAAAAACAGTCTTTTTTCAATCCATCATAAACTCGATAAATTTTCAAAAAGTTATGGTCAATGCTCGGTCGGGTAGGATGTATTAAGGGCTGCGGACACAAAAGCATTATTTTCCTGTCGTTAAACGCTAAAAATATTAATTGTTCAGTAAACGATGGTTTAAATAATGTTGACATTGCTCATATCTACCTATTTGCAAAACGTTCTTTTGTCTGCCAATAAACTAACATGGTTAATAAGCCTTCATCATTAGCGGCCGTCGCCACCAAAACAGGGGCTTGAAAACCCAAACTCAGAGCTTCTACGCGTGTGCGTTCACTCATGACAATCAAAGGTGTTTGTTTTACCCATGATTGATTAGCTAATAAACTCAATAAATTATGCAAGCCTTCGCTACTGGTAACTATCATAATATCAGGGCGTATCGTTGGCAGTGAGGATGTTAGAGGACGTTCACGGCGATAAACATTTAAATAATCCACTTGCGCCCCACGTGCATATAGTTGTTCAGCTAATACCTCGCGTCCGCCCTCGCCACGCACAATCACAATTCGCTGACCTGTGAGATGTTGCATCATTGGTAAGCTTAAAAGTGCTTCTGTGTTGTAAGGCGCAGGTGCGCAAAGGGCATCAATCCCCCATGCTTGTAATGCTTCAGCCGTTTTTTTTCCAATTGCTACAACAGATAGTTGTTTTGAAAATGTTTTTTCGTTATTCAATAAATTAGGCAAACCATATTCCACAGCGTTTACGCTAATAAATATCAGCATATTAATGTGGTCTAACTGCGCTTGGCACGCAAACAATGCTTCTCTATCAATTAGTGGCACAATTTCTAATACAGGCAAGCGAATGGCAACCCCCCCCATCGCTTCAATACGCTGACACAATGGCTCTGCTTGATGAGCAGGGCGTGTTACTAACACATGGATATTATTTAAATGCATTTTTGCCTTATCGATGATTTATCTAAAATGATGAAATAGCCTTATTTTATAACTGTAAGATAATCCATAATTAAATATCAATTTAATTACAAATTGTAGGTTTTTGATAAGAAAATTAAGATTTATATAAATATATTGTACTTTTTCATAAAACAGTATTAATAAATACTTATATACTTATTCATTTATGAGGACTAATAAAATTACATTACTGATTATTTAGTTTGTAATATAATGATTTTTAATAAAAATTAAAATAATTTACTTGCTATTTACAATAAATACAGTTAGCCTCTAAAAAGGACTTTATCGTGAGGAAACTCGCTACAAAAAGCCCGAATTCTTCTTCTACTGTCTTAATCCTTATTCAAAGTGGCATAACAACACACTATCGGATTAAGTCATAAGCCTTTTACGCAAAACTAAACAGTAGAAAAGACGTGTTACTTTATATCAACCATTAGGTTTAGGAGGAATACATGCGTGTTTTTATACACGGTCTTATGTTGTTGTGTTTAGCACTCAATATCAGCTACGTTCAAGCAGACCCCATTAAAATTAAATTTGCCCATGTTGTGGCTGAAAGTACCCCTAAGGGCATGGGGGCGAACTTGTTTAAAAAACTGGTAGAAGAACGTCTTGCGGGCAAAGTTGTTGTCGAAGTTTATCCTAACTCCCAACTCTACGGTGATGAAAAAGAGATGGAAGCCTTATTGTTAGGTGACGTACAAATGCTCGCGCCTTCATTGGCTAAGTTTGGTAAATATACTGATAAGATTCAATTATTTGACCTACCATTTTTATTTGATGATTTAGCCGCTGTCGACCGTTTTCAAGCCAGTGCGAAAGGGCAAGAGTTACTCCACTCTGTAGAGAAAAAAGGCTATTACGGGTTAGCTTTTTGGCACAATGGGATGAAACAATTCTCCGCAAACAAGGCACTCCGTGTGCCAGCCGATGCAAAAGGGCTAAAATTCCGTATTCAACAATCTAAAGTGCTAGAAGCACAATTTAAAGCACTGGGTGCAAGCCCTGAAAAATTAGCATTTTCAGAAGTTTATAATGCATTAGCCACAGGAATTGTAGATGGCGCAGAAAATCCTTGGGCAAATATTTATTCTAAAAAATTCCATGAAGTTCAGAAATTTTTCTCCGAAACCAATCATGGCGTTTTAGATTACATGGTGGTGACGAATACCGCTTTTTGGAAAAAATTGCCTGATGACATACGTGCTGAATTAGAAAAAATCTTGGCAGAAGTAACGGTTGAAGTGAACAAAGCCGCATTCGCTCAAGAAATGGCAGACCGTCAACTGGTGATTGATTCAGGTAAAACCCAAGTATTACAACTAACGCCCGAAGAATTACAACAATGGCGGACAACAATGATGCCCGTATGGAAACAATTTGAAGATTCCATCGGTAAAGATTTAATTGAAGCAGCACTCGCGGCAAATAAAAAACCCTAAGATTTTCCATCATTCTCAAACACAAGCTTTTAAGTGGTGAACCTGTCATCGTCGCTTAAAGGCTTGTTTGCTTTTGTATTTTATTAGGAGAGCATTATGTGGTTTTTATCTAATATTTATAACCGATTAGAAGAATGGTTTCTTGCGCTGTTATTGGCTTCAATGACGTTGGTTACATTTGCTAATGTTGTAGCACGCTATGTTTTTAGTAGTGGGTTTGTTTGGGCATTAGAATTAACAACGGCGTTATTTGCTTGGCTGGTTTTATTCGGTATGTCTTATGCCGTGCGGGTTAACGCACATATAGGCATTGATGCTGTGGTCAAATTATTTCCGCCATTAGGACAACGGATTATCGGTTTAATTGCTATTTTGTGTTGTCTGGTTTACTGCGTGATTTTAGGAATTGGCGCGTGGCGCTATTTAGACATTATGTACACCTTGGGAAACGAATCAGAAGATTTACCCATTCAACAATGGATTATTTATCTTATTCTGCCTGTGGGTTTTGCCTTATTGTTCGCCCGATTTTTACAAGTAGGTGTAAAACTGTTAATTGGGTCACAAATACAAATGCTTGCGGACGAAGCGGCTGATGCACTAAAACAATTTCAACAAGATGAACCGCAATCTACATCCAACAACTCACCTAAAGAGGATGGACGCTAAAAATGGCTACTGCCTCACTGTTTATTCTGCTATTTATCTTCATGATTATTGGGATGCCAATTGCTGTCGCGCTAGGCTTATCCAGTGTGTTAACGATTTTATTTTTCTCTACTGATTCATTAGCATCACTCGCGCTGAAAACCTTTGAAGCAACTCAACATTATTCATTATTAGCCATTCCGTTTTTTATCCTCTCCTCCGCTTTTCTCTCCACAGGTGGTGTTGCTAAAAGATTGATTCGTTTTGCAATTGCATGTGTGGGTTCTATTCAAGGCGGCTTAGGCATTGCCTCTATTCTAGCGTGTACCCTGTTTGCTGCCGTTTCAGGCTCATCCCCTGCAACTGTGGTTGCAATCGGTTCTATCGTCATTAGTGCAATGGTTTCTACAGGTTATCCACAACGATTGGCTTCTGGCATGGTATGCACAGCAGGGACATTAGGCATCTTAATTCCCCCCTCAATTGTTATGATTGTTTACGCTGCGGTAACAGAAGTATCAGTTGGACGCTTATTCATGGCAGGTGTGATACCCGGTATTTTATTAGCAAGCCTTTTAATCTTGGGGATGTATTTTATGGCGCGCAAACATAACTTGCCCAAGTTGCCGCGTGCATCCCTAAAAGAACTGATTACAGCAACAATTGATGCAGGTTGGGGATTATTATTGATTGTGATTGTTATCGGGGGGATTTATGGCGGGGTATTTACACCAACAGAAGCCGCTGCTGTTGCTGCGGTTTATGCCTTTGTTATCGCTTTATTTGTTTACTCTGATTTAAAAATGCGCGACATTCCGCATGTGCTGATAGATTCTGCCAAAGTCAGTATTATGCTTATGTTTATCATTGTTAATGCAATGTTATTTTCTCACGTATTAACAACAGAACGCATTCCGCAAATGATTACAGAATCAATTGTTGGTTGGGGATTATCTCCTTGGATGTTTTTGTTAGTTGTCAACATCTTATTGTTGATAGGCGGTAATTTTATGGAGCCAACAGGTTTATTATTAATCACTGCACCGATTCTCTACCCTATTTCTCAAACCTTAGGGATAGACCCCATTCACTTGGGTATCATTATGGTTGTGAATATGGAAATCGGCATGATTACGCCACCAGTGGGCTTAAATCTATTTGTAACAGCGGGCATTACGAAAATGAGTATTATCGAAGTTGTGCAAGCAACTTTACCTTGGTTAATGATTTTATTGGCTTTCTTAATGCTGATTACTTATGTCCCGATTATCTCTACTTTCTTACCCGATTTGTTATTCGGTGCTTAACTTCTGTCCCATAAACGGGGAATATTTTGGGGTTGTAAAAATCTATTTGGCTGAATTAAAAGTATTATCTTTAATTCTAAGCATTTAGTAAATTCTGATATGGACAGGCTTTAACTTTTAGTACGAAAAAACGGATAACACCGCTTAGAACGGTGCTATCCGTGTTAAAAATATTAGAATAAGTTATAAAATGCAGCTTTACCCGCATAAGTTGCTTGTGAGCCTAACTCTTCTTCAATCCGAATTAATTGGTTGTATTTTGCAACGCGGTCAGAGCGAGATAATGAACCCGTTTTGATTTGTCCTGATGAGGTTGCAACCGCTAAATCAGCAATCGTACTATCTTCTGTTTCACCAGACCGATGAGAAATAACGGCGGTATATCTTGCTCGCTTTGCCATTTCAATCGCCGCTAAGGTTTCGGTCACAGTTCCAATTTGATTAAGCTTGATGAGAATGGAATTCGCAATATTTTTTTGAATACCTTCTTGTAAAATAGCGGTATTAGTTACAAACAAATCATCGCCAACTAACTGCACTTTTTTGCCTAACCGTTCGGTCAGAATTTTCCAGCCCGCCCAGTCGCTTTCGTCCATGCCATCTTCAATGGTTAAAATCGGATATTGATCAACCCAGTTAGCTAAATAGTCCGTAAACTGTGCAGAATCCAATTGTTTCTTTTCTGAGGCGAGATCGTATTTACCATTTTTGTAAAATTCAGAGCTTGCGACATCTAAACCCAGCCAAATGTCTTCGCCTGCTTTAAATCCTGCGGTACTAATCGCTTCTAAAATCACTTCAATTGCGGATTCGTTAGATGGTAAATCAGGTGCAAAACCGCCTTCATCACCAACCGCTGTATTCAAACCACGTTTTTTTAATACGCTTTTTAACGCATGAAACACTTCTGCCCCATAACGCACCGCTTCCCGCAAAGAACTTGCACCCGTTGGCAGAATCATAAACTCCTGCATATCAACGTTATTATCTGCATGTGCGCCGCCATTGATAATATTCATCATAGGAACAGGCATTTGCATTGCGCCACTGCCCCCTAAATAACGATAAAGCGGGAGTTTGTAATCTAATGCGGCTGCTTTAGCAACGGCCATAGATACTCCTAGCAGGGCGTTTGCGCCTAAACGTCCTTTATTTGCAGTACCATCTAAAGCCAGCATTGTATGGTCTATCGCGGTTTGTTTATCCACCGCCATGCCAACCAGTGCATTATTTATTTCGGTATTAATGTGTGCAACGGCTTTTAAAACGCCCTTGCCTAAATAACGGCTTTTATCACCGTCGCGTAATTCCAGTGCTTCGCGCGAGCCTGTTGATGCGCCAGAAGGCACAGCCGCCCGCCCGATAACCCCTGATGTAGTCATCACATCACATTCAACGGTTGGATTCCCTCGTGAATCAAGAATTTCGCGTGCATGAATTTTTGTAATAAGTGACATTTATTTTCCTTAGGATAATGACTAAAAACTTTTAAAAACGAACGGTCTATTTTATGCGCTTAAGAATAATCACTCCAGTTTAAACAAGGTGAAATTCACACAAGCGATATAATTAATTGTTCTAATAAGTAAATTATCAATATTTTGTTTGCCTGAAACAGCGTTTGCAGACACACAAAATTTCTGGCGTTGAAAGACAAAAAAGCCTTCTGCATTCTTAATTAGTGGGTTTTACGCTATTTAAACTGTTTTTTTCAAAAAAGCGGATTTTTAGACAATTCTTATTGTAAACACTGTTCAACCATTAACGCATCGGCCACCGTATAAAAAGAGCCGAACACAATAATACGGTCGTTTATCGTTGCAAGGGCTAGCACATGACGATACGCATCGCTGATGCTGGTATGGCATTGAATACAATCGGCACCAACGGCTTGTAAGTGTTCTTGTAATTCTTCAATCGGTGTTGCGCGTGGGGCGATTAAGGGGGCAATGTGCCATTCTGTTATTTCAGGCAACATGCAACGCATAATTCCTTCAATATCTTTGTCTTTTAAGACGCTCATGACAGCGTAACTTTTCCCTTGTACGGGATAGCTTTGGAGTAATTGTTTTAGGGCTTGTGCGGCTTGTAGATTGTGGGCAACGTCTAAAATGCGTGTGCAGTTGTTCGTAAAAACTTGAAACCGCCCCGGATTTTTAACGGTTTGTAATCCTTGTTGATAGTGCAATAATTGTAGTGGTAAACGGGTTTGTAACAGGTTAAGAACCATTAATACCCCTGCTGCGTTTTGCAGTTGAAAATCCCCTTTTAAGGCAGGGAGTGGCAGTTGATAATCTTGTTGATTATTTTTCCACCGCCATGTTGTTACTGTATCTTTTTCGTAAAAATAATCACGTCCTAATAAATACAGGGGGGTATTTAGCGTTTGTGCATAATTTACTAAACGGGCAGGTGGGTGTGGGTCGCTACACACAGCAGGGCAATTTGCACGAAAAATGCCTGCTTTTTCAAAACCAATGCTTTCACGGTCTGAACCCAACCAATCAACATGGTCTATATCGATTGCGGTGACTAGGGCAACGGTCGGGTCTATGATATTAACTGCATCTAAGCGTCCGCCTAAACCAACTTCTAAAATAGCAACATCTAATTGTGCCTGTTGAAACACATAGAGGGCAGCAAGGGTGGAAAATTCAAAAAAAGTGAGGGAAATATCTCCTCGTACCGATTCTATCGCGTTAAAAGCGGCACATAAATCAGTGTCGCTAACCTCTTGTCCATGAATACAAATGCGTTCGTTATAGCGCAGTAAATGCGGTGACATATAACGCCCCGTGCGATAACCACCTGCTTGCAAAAGGGTATCTAAAAGCATAACGCTAGAGCCTTTGCCATTTGTTCCCCCCACGGTAATAACTGTAAATTCAGGGGTTAATAATTGCAGACGTTGAGCAACTTCACGACAGCGATGTAGCCCCAGTTCAATTTGGCGGGGGTGTAACGCTGTCTGCCAATCCAGCCATTCATCAAGGGTTGTAAAACGCATTTGGCTCATCTTCTGAAAAGATTGTTATTAATAGGAGTGTGGGAATCGTTCAAGACGAACATAAGGATATGTTGCTGCTGGCAGTGCATTGGGCTTCTTAATGTCTAACCTAAGCCGTTGTATATGTGGATAGGTTTTGAATAATAACTGTG
Source organism: Beggiatoa leptomitoformis (assembly GCF_001305575.3). Classification (NCBI taxonomy): domain Bacteria; kingdom Pseudomonadati; phylum Pseudomonadota; class Gammaproteobacteria; order Thiotrichales; family Thiotrichaceae; genus Beggiatoa; species Beggiatoa leptomitoformis. The sequence continues at coordinate 1,161,565 of NZ_CP012373.2, read as the reverse complement.
CCGCGTGTTCTGCAAGGGTTTCAATCAGTTGATAGCGTCCTGTTACTGCAAGCTCGGTTAATTGTTCGGCTACTTTTGCATAATCAATTGTTTGTGTTATATCTTCTGACATAACAGCGGTGCTGAAAGGATAGTCTATTTCAATATCTAACAGTAGCGTTTGTGTTGTGGTTCTTTCAGCAGGATAAATGCCAATAATACAAGTAATTTTTAGGTCTTTAATGCCAATTGTGCCAATCATAACGGTTTTAGCGGTAGTTAGTGGTGCTATGCAACGATAGACAGCATTAATTTTAAATGTCTGTCTGTTTAATCGCATAGTGTCTGCGGCTGGATAGCCATGAAGAAAGAGAATAATAGGCGAATGGGGTGGACAACTTCCACCCATCATACCGTTAAAACAGCGATTTAAACCAGCGTAATCCTGCTTGCCAAACCGTTGAGAAATTAGGCGGCGGTGAAAGCGCGAAGCCTTCATCATTGATAAAAATAATCTTGGCTTTTAGCCACGACAAACCAATCACCCGCTGATAATCTGACTGAATGACTAAATCGTATTGTCCTCGTAATCGCCAATAAAATAACCAACGACGCAAGAAGAAGCGCGGAATGGGGGGCGTAAAGCGTGAACGTGGCAATTGATAAACGCTAATGCCATTAATTAATGGCATGAAAACAACTTGTAAATCGGAACGTTGCTTAAGAATGCTAGCAATAATTTCTTGTGTATCAGTTGCTTGTAAATTGACGGCAAAAGAAATAAGTACCCGTTTAATAGTGGGGTCAGTTAAAACACTAGCAATACTATGATTGGGTTTGTATTGGCTTACGGTGAGTTGAATGGCTTTCTTACCAAATTGATTTTGTTGAAAGTCGTCAACGGCATCGTAGTGTAATTGGGCTAAATCTGGCTTACCCAGCAGATGATAGTAAACTGCTTTTTTTAAACTATATTGTATCATCCGCCGCAGAGTCGCATCGTCCGCACCGTGTGTTTTAAGCATGTCTAGGACATTACGATTGTCGTAGTATAAAACCCATGTGGGTACTTTAGCCGCAGCAGATAGATGCCAAATCAATGACTTGGCAGATACAACGACGCGATGCCCCATTTGTCCAAGTCGTAAACACCATTCCACATCGTCAAAATGGATAAAGTAATCGCGCCATAATCCTGCTTGTTTGGCAATGGGGGCGCGAATCAGCAGTGAGGCTGCCGCGACATAATCCACATCCATATAAGGATGGCAGTGTAATAGGCGTTTGCTTAAATCATAATCTTGTTGTAAAAGGACTTTAATATCTTGTCCTTGCCATGCTTGGACTTCTTCTAAGTGGCGATTTAGCTTTAATTGTCCACTGCCAAAATCAACAAACGCGCCCATTTCGTTAATGCGCCAAGGATAATCTAATTGCATCATCGTTGAGCCAACAACGGCAATATCTGCATGACTTTCTAAGATATTTACCAGTTCAACCAGTGCGTTTTGATGGACTAAGACATCATTATCTAGTAACCATAAGTAGTCATAATGTCCATCAGGTTGTTCATACGCCCAACGCAATCCTGTGTTAAACCCGCCCGTGCCGCCCACATTTTCACTATTACAAATGAGATGTACTTGTGGATAAGTGGCTTTAATTTCGGCAACGGTGTTATCTTGGCTCGCATTGTCAACCACAACAATATCAATAAATACTGTTGGATAGTTTTGTTGAGTTAGCGAGGCCAGTAAATCTAATACGTATTGTTGTTTATTCCAAGTGACAATAATAACCAGAATACGCGGCGCGATGGCTGAATCCTTATTGATGCTCATAAACGTCCAAGTAATTGATGAAATACGCTATTTTGTCGCCGAAAAGTGGTTAGTTGTTTGTACAATGGCGCGGGTAAGCGTTGTAATTTGATGGGGGTGGCAAAAGCTTCTTTAACCGCTTGGTAATACGAGCGAATTTCCCATGATTGTAATGCACGAAAAAATCCCATAAATAAACGGGAAGCGATTAAATAGGCGGCAATTGGGAAGGGATAATAACGGCGAATGAGCCAAATGGTGTTACGGGTGGGGTAAAAAACTCGTCGCCAGTTAGTGCGCCCAATAGGGGCTTGACGGTGTACAACTCGACAATTAGGGTCGTAATGAATGCGATAACCAGCTCGCATAACTTGAATAGCAACTTCAATTTCGTTTTGATATAAAAAGAATTCGCTAGGATACCAGCCTATGGCTTCAAATAATTCACGGCGGATGGCAAAACCACAACCAACAAAGGCCATTGATGTTCCCGGCTCATCATTAGTGGGTAAATGCCAAGTGCGGGCGGGTTTACCTTCTATATCTTCAATTCTACAGGCAACGACACCGACTTCTTTACGGGTATCTAAACATTGAATTAAGCGGTCTAGGGTTTGATTATCACTTGGGTGTGAATCATCATCCAAAACAAGGATATATTCGCCACGTGCTATTTTAAATCCTTCATTGTAGCCTGCAATACCTGTGTTGCTGTCCATAAGTAACACAGTAACCCAATCTAGTTGCGTTTGTAAAAAGGCTTGTGTGCCATCGGTAGAGGCATTATCAACGGCAATTACCTCAATATCTTGGCGATTTTCTAGCAGGCGTTGGAGAATAGCGAGGGTATAGCGGGTTTCAGATAAGCGATTGTAATTTAAAAAAACAATACTTAACTTAGGGGTTTGTGTTTTAGTATTCATAGTTTTTACCAGGTCGCACTCATTCACGAGGTTATGTGAGGTTAAATTAAGGTATAACCACCCCAGCCTACAATTAACAATCGTAATGATCGGCGTATTGTAGCGTGAAAAACGAATAATGAAAAACATTCAAGAAATAAGCCAAGTTTTCAATAAAATGAGTGATTTTTATCGCATAACTTAATTAAAATCAATTAATAACTATATTAGTTTCTAGTAATAATGGTTTAATAACACGTGCCATGATACGTATAAATGCTTTGTTATTACTAATAATATTTAGGCATTCAGCGGCTTTGTTTTTAAAGCGAAGTGAACAGGGCGGGGCTTGGGTGGGTAAGTGCGAATTCATTCGCACTTATTTTTAACCGATTGTTTGTGCAAAATTTATTGCAAAATCATGCAACATGACTGTCAAAGGAATGCTCGTCAAAAATGTAATAGGTATTTTTACCCGCTTCTTTAGCCAAATACATTGCCATATCAGCTTGTTGAATCAATTTTTCAACCGTGCTGATGCTATCCTCATCCGCTTTATTATCGGTCGGCTGATAAAAGCTAATACCAATATTACAATCCACTTTAATTTCATTGCCATCTAGCATTAGCGGCTTTGTGACGGTTTCGAATAGTTTTTCTGCTAAAAGACGGACATCATAATCTTGATGAATAGGTGTCAGAATAAACGCGAATTCATCGCCTTCTAGCCGTGCAATCATGTCACCATCACGAATAGCTTTGCGCAAGCGTTTTGTGGTGATTTTCAAAAATTCATCACCAATTGCATAATTGAAATGCTCGTTAATCCGTTTGAAATTATCTAAATCTAAATATAACAAGGCGAGACGTTCTTCTTGACGACAGGCGCGGACTAATTGTTCATGAAACAATAAACGATTGGGGAGTTCGGTGAGTGAATCGTAATGGGTTAATAACCGCATCCGTTCAGCATTGGCTTTTAGTGCAACAATATCGGAATAAACAGCAACATAATGTGTAACTTCGTTATGCTCACCGCGAATAGCACTGATAGATAACCAGACGGCATGTATATCACCCGATTTTCTACGATTAATAATTTCGCCGCGCCACCGTCCTGTTTCACGTAAACTCGCCCATAAGGTTTCATAAAAAAATAAATCGTGTTTACCCGATTGAAGAAAACGTGGATTTTTATCTAAAACTTCATCATAGCCGTAACCTGTTGTGAGCAAAAATGCTTGGTTTACGTCAATAATCGCGCCATTAGCATCAGTAATTAATACACTATCCGTTGTTGTTTCAAATACTTTAGTTGCTAGGCGTTGTCTGGTTTGGGCGCGTTTGCGTTCAGTGATATTCTCCACCATTTGGATTAAATACTGTGGTTTATCATTGGCATCACGCACTAATGAGGTCGTTAAACGTCCCCAAAACATAAGGCTGTTATGATGATGAAAAAAATACTTTTCCATCTGATAAAACGGACGTTCTTCTGTTAATAATTGCTGATAAAACTCTTTTTCAACGGCAGTATCGGCGGGATAAAATAGCTTATTGAAATTTTTACCGTCAAGGGTTTCCTCGCTTTCTTCAACATGTCCTAGCATTTTTTGTAACGCTGGATTGTGATGAACAATTTTGCCATCCACATCTACCAACGCAATGCCCATTGCGGCTTGTTCAAAAACCCCCCGAAACCGATTTTCACTTTTACGCAGGGCAGCTTGAGCGCGTTTACCTTCCAAAATAACTTTTACACGATGCCGCAAAACCGCCCAATGCACAGGTTTAGTAATATATTCAACCGCACCCGCTGTAAACGCCTTATCTACAGAAGCTTCATCATCTAAAGAGGTGATCATAATGACGGGAACATCTGAACTAATATCCATTTGTTTTAATTGATGACAGGCCGTAAAGCCATCCATCACAGGCATTGCCGCGTCCATCAACACCAAATCGGGTAAGCATTGCTTAAAGGTATCAATGGCTTTTACACCATTATCCGCTTGTGTAACTGTATATCCCTGTTCCTCCAATAGATTTTGCAACATACCCCGCATAAAGAGGTCGTCGTCAACGACTAATACTAAGAATTTTTGTTCGTCCTCTTTAAACATTATTTGCCTCTCTTAGACGCGAGTTCTATCCTTCGCTACTGTTTTAATGCAGCCTGTAACGCCCGTTTAATCAACATTTCACTACTGATTTTTTCTGTCTCCTCTCCTTTGACAGTACGAACCCAGTGAGTAGCTTCTTGTGGCTTATATCCGAGTGCAATCAAAGCACTAATTGCATCATCAACAGGACTGATAACACCCTGTACTAGTGATGAGATGACATGAGGGTTATTTTGTGCATTAACCGTGAATCCTTCTAGTCTATCACGCATTTCAATGACTAATCTTTCAGCCGTTTTTTTACCAACACCCGGTATTTTGATGAGTCGCGTTGTGTCTGCCTGCTGAATACTGGTCGCAAATAATGTTAAATCCATTGCTGACAAGATACTTAATGCGAGTTTTGCACCAACTCCATTCACTCTTATCAATTCTCGAAACATACGCCGTTCAGCATCGCTGATAAAACCGACTAAATGGTGTGCATCTTCACGGATGAGCAAATGGGTAAATAAATTAACAGGTTGGTTTAATTCAGGTAGCTTATAAAAAGTGGACATTGGGGCTTCAACTTCATAGCCAACCCCTTGCACATCAATAACAAGCATAGGAGGAGATTTTTCGAGTAATAATCCGCATAAGCGCGAAATCATGAAATAACCTCATTATTTAAAATGTGATATCAGTGACATTAGCGAGTTATGCTGGATTTAGCAATTTGTTGCTGATGTTGGTAAGTGTGCAGATGACAAATCGCAACGGCTAACGCATCAGCAGCATCCGCTTGCGGTATTGCTGACAAGCATAATAATATCTTAACCATTTGTTGCACCTGCTCTTTTTGCGCATGTCCTTGTCCTACAACGGCTTGCTTAATTTGGGTGGGTGCGTATTCAAACACCGCCAACCCTTGCACAACCGCTGCAACAATCGCTACGCCGCGCGCTTGTCCTAATTTTAACGCAGAACTCACATTACGCGAGACAAACACTTGTTCAATTGCCAAAACGGTGGGTTGATACTCACCAATCAGTGTTTGTAAACCCGTATAAATTTCATGCAACCGCTCAGGCATTTCAGCCGTGTGAGTGCGTATGCACCCACAGGTAATAAAAACCGCTTTTTGTTGACGCGCTTCAATAATACCAAAGCCTGTCACCCGTGAACCGGGGTCAATTCCAAGGATTCGTGTCATGCAAGATTTATGCAAGTGCCGCCATAACTTCATCACTGAAATCGGCGTTAGAATAAACTTTCTGCACATCATCTAAATCTTCTAGCATGTCTAATAATTTAACTATTTTCTCAGCCGTGTCTAAATCAACGCTAGTACTTGTGCCTGCACGCATGGTAATTTCTGCGGATTCAGGCACTAATTTCGCCTTTTCCATTGCAACTTTTACGCTGTGCAAATCGCTTGGGTCGGTGATAACATCAATCGAGTTATCCTCGTTTTTCACCACATCCTGCGCGCCTGCTTCTAAAGCAGCTTCCATGATTTTATCTTCATTACTGCCCGTCGGATAGGTTAATAATCCAATTTTTTCAAACATATAGGCAACAGAGCCATCTGTTCCCAAATTGCCACCACATTTGCTAAACGCATGACGGACTTCAGAAACGGTACGGTTACGATTATCGGTCATGCAATCAACGATAACGGCAATTCCCCCTGCACCATATCCCTCATAACGCACTTCTTCATAATTCTCACCATCAGCCGCCCCCGCACCCCGTTTAATCGCCCGTTCAATCGTATCTTTTGGCATATTAGCGGTTAAGGCTTTATCAACGGCTAAACGCAAGCGTGGATTCGCATTTGCGTCCCCGCCGCCCATCCGCGCAGAAACCGTAATTTCACGAATAAATTTGGTGAAAACCTTTGCTTTTTTAGCATCTTGCGCACCTTTACGGTGCTGAATATTTGCCCACTTGCTATGTCCAGCCATGAATGAAAACCCTACATTTTGTTATTAATTAAGCGGTAGTAACGAATGCGTTCATTACTACGCGGTTTTTTAAATCATGCAAATTCTAAATACACTTTTTTAAACGCTAAATAACATCAGATATTTATACGATATGTTTGATAAATAGATGTAATAGTAGGCTATTGTATCACCAACTAGTCAATCTCAGATAGCAGGAGGAATGTCGTTTCTTATATCACTCAAGATGCAATTCATGATGCTTCTCTCCAGATTGAAATTATTTTAATCCTAAGAATTTTGAGTGAGACAGCCTCTTAATGAGAAATCGGGAAAATGATTTATTCTGACTCGTTTAATGCGCTCAATATATTGAGTGAGACATTTGCAATGAGAAATAAAAATTGATTGTTTTATATAATGTTAGCAATTTCAACCGTATCCTATAAACCAGTATTAGGAAAATCGCTTATGATATGAAAGGAACACGCCAACATTTTGTTTAATACGATGCCTATTATCTACATCAGGGAAATATCAGATGCGCGCAGAACATGATGATTTATTTAACCATTATACAGAACACCCTTTTGCACAATACATTCGTGCATTGGGTAAAGGCAAAAATGGTGCAAGACCGCTAACTCGAGAAGAATCCTATCATGCTATGCAAATGATCGTATCGGATGCCATAGAACCCGTACAACTTGGCGCATTTATGATGCTCATGCGTGTAAAAGAAGAAACCCGCGAAGAACTTGCAGGTTTTGTGCAAGCCGTGCGCGATTCTTTTCCATCCCCAACCAAAACAACAACCGTTGATTTAGATTGGTCATCCTATGCGGGCAAACGTCGCCATCTTCCTTGGTTTCTGCTGGCTACATTACTCTTAGCAAACAATGGTGTAAAAGTCTTCATGCACGGTGCAGGCGGACATACAAACGGACGGATTTATACCAAAGATGTTTTACAGTTTTTAGGCTTGCCTTATGCGACAACGTTTGCAGAAGCCGAGACACAATTGCAACAGTATAACTTTAGCTATTTTCCCCTAGAATACCTCTGTCCAACACTACAAAAAATAATGGATTTACGTCCACTCATGGGGTTACGCTCTCCCATTCATACCATTGTTCGCATGATAAATCCTTTTAATGCCCCTTATATGATGCAAGGGATTTTTCACCCAAGTTTCCGTGATGTTCACCAAGAGGCAGGGCAATTGCTCAATCAACCCCATTTAGCGGTTATTAAAGGGGAAGGGGGAGAAATTGAACGTAATCCAGATATTGAATGCTTAGTAAAAAGTTTACATAACGGTGAATTGTCTGAGGAACTCTGGCAACCACTCTTTAAACAACGGCATGTAAAAGAAGCAGAAATGAACCCTGAACGTCTTGTTGCATTATGGCGTGGTGATATTGAAGATGAATTTGCAGTTGCAAGTATTACAGGCACTGTTGCAATTAGTCTTAAATTAATGGGTAAAGCCAGTACACAAACCGATGCACAAGCCTTAGCAGAAGAATATTGGGCAACACGGCAAAAACAACAATATAATTTAAAATTAAATGGTTAGACAGATTCGGCAGATATAGCACAACACACAAATTAAATTAAGCGCGAAAAATATTATTTTATAACAGATAGTTCTTTGATTAACCTTAATTTAATAACAAAAGCCCGACACGAAAGAATCCCTCTTTAGGAAAGGAGGGAATTTTTCTCATCCTGAACACCTTACCCAAGTCGCACTCAAAATTCCAAACAAACTCTATAATTTTTACCAGAAATCCGTTAGCTAGAAACCGCAGACTCATAAAGATACCTAGTTAGAAAAGCCCAACTAAACAACTTATGTTACACTTAAGCGTTTCAGCAACATCAATCAGTCGAGCATACTGAGGATAGTCTAAGTGAGTGATGATATAAACAACGTCAATGTCGTTTCTGAGAAACTACTAATTACCCCTGACGCGCTCAAACAAAAATTACCTTGTACTGAGAAAAGCACAGAAACAGTACGCAATGGGCGCAAAACCTTACAAGCCATTTTAGACCGACAAGACCATCGGATAATGGTCGTTACAGGTCCTTGTTCAATTCATGATATGCAATCGGCAAAAGAATATGCCGAGCGGTTAAAAAAACTGCATGATGAATTACAAGACTCGTTGTTTATTGTCATGCGGGTCTATTTTGAAAAACCAAGAACAACTGTTGGTTGGAAAGGTTTTATTAACGACCCTCGTTTAGATGATTCTTTTCATATTGAAGAAGGGTTAGCGAAAGCCCGCGAATTGCTATTGTGGGTTGCCGAATTAGGATTGCCCGCAGGAACTGAGGCATTAGACCCAATAACCCCCCAATATTTAGCAGATTTATTCTCATGGTCGGCAATTGGTGCAAGAACAACCGAATCACAAACGCACAGAGAACTTGCCAGCGGTTTATCCATGCCTGTCGGTTTTAAAAACGGCACAGATGGCAATTTAGACGTTGCTATTAATGCCCTACACTCCGCTTCTGCCCCTCATCATTTTTTAGGGATAGACCAAAGAGGACAAGCCGCCGTCATAAAAACCTGCGGCAATAAATACGGACATGTGATTTTACGCGGTGGTAAACAAGTCAATTATGATTCAGTGAATATCGCCTTATGCGAAGCGAGCTTATTAAAAGCGAAATTGCCGCCCAATATCGTCGTTGATTGTAGTCATGGAAACTCCAATAAAAAACCTGAGTTACAACCACTGGTTGCAGATAACATTACCAACCAAATTATAGAAGGTAATACCTCTATTGTTGGTTTAATGCTAGAAAGTCATTTACAAGCGGGCAATCAACCCATTGCAAAAAACTTGGCTGATTTAAAATACGGCATGTCTGTGACAGATGCGTGTATTGATTGGGAAACAACCGAACAATTGCTCCGTCACATGCACCAAAAACTACAAACAGTTTTACCGGCACGGCTACAAAAAAAGTAACCAGTTAAGGCATTGCAGCAGGGGCGATGATGCTATTCGCCCCAACAACCGCTTACGCTAAAGCCGCTTGTTGTGCTGCTAATAACGTTTTAACCCCTTCGCCCGCCAAATTTAACAAACTTTGTAACTCATCCGCACGAAAAGCATGACCTTCAGCCGTCCCTTGAATTTCAATGTACGCGCCCGCGTCATTCATAACAATATTCATATCCGTTTCTGCTTCAGAATCTTCCAGATACTCCAAATCTAAAATCGGTGTACCCTGATAAATTCCCACAGACACCGCAGCCACTGCACCGTGAATAGGATTTTTCTTCAACGTACCCTTTTTAATCAGTGAATTCACTGCATCCACTAAAGCAACATAACTTCCCGTAATTGCCGCTGTTCTTGTACCACCATCCGCCTGAATGACATCACAATCTAACGTAATTGTGCGTTCACCTAATGCGTGTAAATCCACGACTGCCCGTAACGCCCGACCAATAAGCCGTTGAATTTCCTGAGTTCTACCACCTTGTCTGCCAGAGCTGGCTTCACGTTGCATCCGTTGATGTGTAGAACGGGGCAACATGCCATATTCTGCCGTAATCCAACCCTTTCCTTGGTCTTTTAAAAAACGGGGAGTACGTTCTTCAATACTGGCATTACAAATAACTTTTGTATGACCAAATTCAATTAAAACAGAGCCTTCAGGATGTCTAATATAATTGCGAGTGATTTTAATCGGGCGGAGTTGTTGCGGGGTTCTACCACTGGGGCGCATTGTTTTTCCTTAATTTAATAAAAAATAATTAGTCTATTCAAGCAATAAAATAAAAAAAATTCTAACTGAGAATAAAACATTCTAACGCGAAACCCCGTATTCACCAAAACCACTTCAAACCCTAATGGGTAAAAACAATGCCTAAAAATATATTATTTAACCATGCTTGCGCTGTAACTACATACAAATAATATAGTTTTTATTTTAAATTTGATTAATTCTGATTTGGACAATCTTTCTAACAAGAGTGAATTTTTTGCGCGAAAATTGCATCAATAAACATCATAAATTGGGTTGTTATAACTGTTATAATTAAGAAAACTTTTTGGGTTAAGATTGCTAAATCGCCTCTATCTGTTTCATTAAAAAATGAATATAAATCAATCATATAAAGCAGTATTGTTATTTATTTACTTTTATTGTCATCTAACAGCGGCTGCGGCGACACCGCTTACGCTAAAAGTACAGGCATGGGCAGGTTATGCTGAACCCTCTTATGTTCAGGCTTTTCAAGAACAGCTTAAAAAAAAATCTGGATTAGATGTTGAAGTAATTGTAACGCCTACAACGGGTTTAGCCTCTTTCGAGTCTGCCATTCAAACACAAGAAGCTGACTTAATCACGCCTTCTAATGACTTGCTTGAAATATTATGGCAAAAAAAATTAATTCGCCCCTTAGATACAAAAAAAATCCCTAATTTTCACCAAATTAATCCGCTCATTTTACAACGCCGATTTCATCTTTTAGCGGGTGAAGTTTATGCCGTACCTTTTACATTTGGTCCTTATGCATTGGTTTATAACAAGAGTAAAATGGAAAAACCAAACTCTTACAAAGTGTTATGGGATGAACGTTATCGCAAACGAGTATCCATTAGCCGTAATTTTGAGGTTGCCAATATTTATATGACCGCGTTGTTTTTAAAAATTCCTGTTCGTCATTTATTTAACCTCAGTGATACGGAACTCTCGCGTATTGAGGAACGGCTGCGTCAACTACATGATTTACAAATATATGATTATTGGAAAGAATATTTAAACCCTGATGACATTGATAATGTTGATGTTGGTACTGATTGGGGGTTTGGAGTACATGAGATTAATACAAAAAAAAATGGCGAGTGGGGAATTGTTATTCCTGATGAAGGCGCAACGGCATGGGTGGATAGTTGGTCAATTGCCGCGAATATTCCACCAGAAAAATTAGAACTTGCTTATGCATTCATTAACTTCATGCTCAGCGCACCAATTCAAGCACAAGTCGCTCGACAAACCACTTATGGCACCAGTAACTTTTATACAACCCGTTATATGACGGTGAAAGAGCGTATTAACTATCATGTTACCGACCCAGAATATTTGCGTAGATTTATTTTATGGCAACCACTTGCACCCAGTGTATTAGAAAAGTATCAAGCAACATGGAAAAAAGCAACTCAGGAATGAGTTTTTTAATCAATAATATGATAAATAAGAAATTACCTCATCTACATCAACGTATTTTTTGGTTAGTGATTAGCGCGGTTATTATTGCTGTTGTTGTTCTAAGTTCTTTTTATTTAGTCGCTGTCTATACGGCATTACGCGGACATATCAAAGATAACAATCAGTTGGTCTTGGCTTATTTAACCGCGAATGTTGCTTTGTATATAGAAGAAGAAAACTATCCGATGATAGTGGACTTATTTGATGGTGTTGCAAAAACCAGTGATTTAACCAATATTTGGTTACTGAATGCAGATAATCGTGTCATCGTTTCTGTGGATGAAACGATGACGGATTTGCCCTTGCCTGAAGAAATTGAAAAGGAATCCGCTTTTTCATCATTAGAATTAGATAGTGGGTACCGTATTGCTATTTTGGCACATGATAATGTGATTTATCAGGTTGGTAATGTATTGTTATTGGGAATTATTATTGCGTTTGCTTCTTTGTTTTTATTATTACCTATCTGGATTAACCGTTTAACACATAGTTTAACGGACCCGATTCATAAAGCGAGTCGGGCTGCAGTACAAATGGCTTATGGGAATTTTGATATTCATCTTAAACATTCTTCCATTCGTGAAATCGATATTTTTGTCGAATCTTTAATGAATATGTCCCTACAACTGCGTGAGTTGACAAATAATTTAGAAAACAAAGTTAATGAACGCACGACACAGTTGGCTCTCGCAAATCAAGAAATATTAACGTTAAATAATAAATTACAAACAGAAAATGTGCGGATGAGTGCTGAATTAGATGTAACTCGTCGCCTACAAATGATGCTCCTGCCAACGGAGGCAGAGTTACAACGCATCCCTAACCTTGATATTGCTGGTTTTATGGAACCTGCTTCAGAAGTCGGTGGTGACTACTATGACGTGTTGTATCATCACGGACGAGTTAAAATTGGCATTGGCGATGTGACAGGACATGGTTTAGAAAGCAGCGTGCTGATGTTGATGGTACAAACCGCCGTACATACTTTGCTGACAAACGAAGAAAAAGACCCTGTAAAGTTTTTAAATACCTTAAATCGTACAATTTATCACAACGTCCAGCGGATGAATTCGGATAAAAATTTAACGCTTTTATTATTGGATTATGAAGATGGCTGGTTATGGCTCAGTGGACAACATGAGGAAATATTAATTGTACGTCATGATGGACAGACTGAAGTAATTGATACAATGGACTTGGGATTTCCTATTGGTTTAGAAAAAGAAATCAGCCATTACATTGCTCAAGTTCGTTTCAAATTAGACGCGGGTGATGTGGTTGTGTTATATACCGACGGGATTACTGAAGCGGAAAATTTATCACACGAACATTATGGTTTAGAACGCTTAACCAGCGTTGTCCGTCAATATCACCACCGTACACCCAAAGAAATTCGGCAAGAGGTTATTACGGATGTACACGCATATATTGGACAACAAAAAGTCTTTGATGACATTACCTTATTAGTGATAAAACAACAATAACCCACTACCTTATCCGACGTAAATACGATGATGCAGTCCTTTTCCTGTGACAAACAGGTGCAAGCCTTAGAATCCACCTTTATCGCCATTCAACAAGAACGGATGCAAGGAATCCCTATTCTTAATCCCGCGCTACACGTTGAAGCGGTGGGGTTTCAAACATGGGAAAATGCTTGTCTAGGCATATTAATTACCCCTTGGTTTATGAATTTACTAATTTTACCCCTTGTCGCAGACAAGCCCGCACAACTGCCCAGCACGGACGAAAAAAAGAGTTATCAATTTCCATCTGGTATTTATGAGTTTTTAGTGAGTTACGAAGCAAACCTAGGGATTTATCAAAGCTGTTCCCTGTTTTCACCCATGTTTGATTTTGCCGACCAAGCGATGGCACGAGAAACAGCACAAGCTATTTTAACGCTACTGATGACAGCACCCGAGCCAAAAACCAATGTAAAAAAGGGAATTTCAAGACGTGAATTACTGCGCGGAAAAGCATGAAGATTAAGAGATTACGCTGTTAAATAATAGGTTGAATCAAAACAGATAGAACATCCAGAATTACCAATATTATTTTTCTTTATGTCGGCTAATTCTGGAATATTTAATACAGATTACGCGACTGTGAAAGCCATTAATCGCTCATACTGTTCTGTGGTTAATAATGCTAATTCAGGCGCAAATAATTTTTCTAAGATTTCGCGCTGACTTTTTGGATAATCCCATTCAGAAGATAAGGGCTTCCAGTTCATATTATCTAAGTACATTAAAAACGTATTCTGTAATACAAAATGCGGACGTATTCCCATGCTACTAAAAGGAAAATCGCCAGATAAAATCAATAATCCGCCATAAGACATCGCCCAAAAAGAAAAGGTTAATTCTTCAGGTGTCAAACGGCTATCAATAATTAAATCCCCTTTGGCAATGGCTTCGCGCGGAATGCTGGCAACCGCGCCTAAAGTGCGCAATTCGCTTTCCATTAGCAACTGTTTTTTCTCAGCCGATAATTTATCTTTAAACGATGTCGTTTTAATAACTTGAAAATTATGAAATTCTAATGGATGCAAATAAACATGTAAGGTATAAGCCAACATCAACCCGCTCATCCTAACGCGCGTTGGCGCAGTACAGTTTACAACCCGTTCAAACATATCCAACATACTGCTATGTGTGCGAATACAAAGCGTTGCTAACACCTCCTCTTTACAAGTAAAGTGCTGATAAACCGTTCCTTTAGAATACTCTATCGCTTCGGCTATTTTGTCCATCGTCAATCCTAAATAGCCATGCGTCTGCATTAAACGACTTGCCGTTTCCAAAATAAGCTCTTCACGTTGGAGTAATTCACGTTGCTTACGGGTAAGTTTTATCATCTCGCTTAAATTTTACCTTATGTCAAAAAAATACGTGCCGTCAATAAATTCTGATTATAGTCTATATTGGCATTAATTTAAACTTTCGTTCTCTCTAATGAACTGCTTACAAAAATAGTACGGATAGCACTCCTGTTAGCGGTGCTATCGATGGTTCATCTTTCCTAACATACTTTTGCAAAAAACCTTATTAATTTTAAAAATACGACTCGTCGGGCTAACGGTTTTTCAGGTAGTCGTCCACTATATTTTTTACAGCCTATCAAACTTAATGCTATACTTTTCGGCGAGATGACGCACCTTGCTTGCTATTGAGGCGTTTTATATCTATTTTCTCGCAAAATAACTGCTGAGTGCCGCTAACACTTAGCAGTTTTCTTATGAATTAAGTTAGCTTTACCTGCCTATAAAAAACATCTACCACTCAATTACCTGCTTATCGCGGAAAAATTTTCCTGTCTCGCTCCCATCAATTAAAGTCGCCAGCCAAACGATAGTTTCCACTCCTTGGCTAACATCTCGTTCAGCTTCTGCTCCCCCCATATCTGTTCGCACCCAGCCGGGGCAAACAGAATTAACAAGAATATTATGCTCTTGCGTTTCATTGGCAAAAATGCGCGTTACTGCATTTAAAGCTGTTTTCGACAACCGATAGCTGGGAAATCCACCACTCATTGCTGACAACTGCCCCATCCCGCTGGACACATTAACAACCCGTCCATACCCCTTTTTTTGCATTAGCGGGATAAAAGCCTGACATAAACGAAATGCGCCGTAGGTATTTGTTTCCATTCCCGTGCGTAGCGATTCTACGGTACTATCAAACGCATTAGCCGTGCGCGAATCAGGAAAAATGCCTGCATTATTCACTAAAATATCCAGCTTCCCGTATTGGTTTTCAACAAACTGCTTTAATGTTGCAACACTGTCATCGCTGGTTACATCCAATGGATGAAAAACAATATCTAAGCCTTGCAAACATAATTGTTTAACAACAGCTTCCCCTTTTACTGCATCCCGACACGTCAAAATAACCTGTATTCCTAATGCAGCTAGTTGCTTACATGTTTCTAATCCTAAACCACGATTAGCACCCGTGACTAACGCATTACGTTTAACGATTTGCATATACACCGCCTTATGTGTTAGAAAAGCATGAATTTCGTGTTATTACAATTAACCTTTTTTAAAAAATAGGAAAAACCGTTTATTTAAGATAAAAAAACACATTATATAAGTTTTTTACACAACTTTATACGAAGATAAAACAAGAATTATTCAATATAATTCATTACATTAATAATGATTATTTTTATTTTCAGCAAAACATAGAAAATGTCATATTTTAACGACTTTTTACTATTATAGATACACGACACGGATAACAGACCAGACTTAACTGACTGAAAGATAAAATAACATGAAAGCATAACAAAAGGGGTCACCTCATGCTGGATTTTAATAAGAAAATACTATTTATTGGCTTTGGCTCAGTTGCACAATGCACATTACCACTCATCATTTGTCATCTAAAAATACCACTCACACAAATCACGGTTTTAGACTTTGAAGACCAGCGCGATATATTACAGACATGGTTAGCACAAGGCGTGCGCTTTGTACAAGAAAGGATTAGCGCGGACAATTTAGGTACGGTCTTAACACAACAGGTAGGCTTAGGGGATGTGTTAATTGATTTAGGTTGGAATATCGACGCAATTGAGATTTTACAATGGTGTCATGAACATGGCGTGTTATACATTAATACTTCTGTAGAAGTCTGGGACCCTTACACGGATGCAGCCACCAAACATCCTACAGAAAATACACTTTATGCCAGACACTTAGCCATTCAGCGTTTACAATCAACATGGAAATCGACAGGCACAACAGCAGTTTTAGAACATGGGGCAAACCCCGGTTTAGTCTCACATTGGACAAAACAAGCCTTATTAGACATTGCAAAAGCCCAACTTGCCGATGGCACAGTAAGCGGTCAAGCGGCTGAAAAACTACAAGATTTAATTACAGCGCAAACGTTTAATTATCTGGCAAAAACGTTGGGTGTAAAAGTTATTCATTGCAGTGAACGAGATACACAAATCAGTGATAAACCCAGACAAGTGGATGAATTTGTTAATACATGGAGTATAGAAGGCTTTTTTGAAGAAGGCTCGACCACTGCCGAATTAGGCTGGGGAACACACGAAAAAGAACTGCCTGCATTGGCGTATCAACAGACCGAAGGGATTAAAAACCAGATTTGTTTAGCCCGCATGGGGATGAATGTCTGGGTGCGTTCATGGGTACCACACTATCCAATTCAAGGAATGGTGGTGCGACACGGCGAAGCATTTACCCTCTCAGACTACCTAAGCGTATGGGAAGGTGGAAAAGTAACGTATCGTCCTACCGTTCACTACGCCTATTGTCCTTGTGATAACGCCCTTGCTTCTCTCCAAGAACTACGTGGATATGATTATCAATTGCAAGCTCAAAAACGCATTATGAATGATGAAATCATTGCAGGGGGTGACATTCTTGGCGCGTTTCTCATGGGACATGCTTACAAAGGCTGGTGGACAGGTAGCCATTTGAGCATAGAACGCAGTCGGCAACTTGTCCCGCATCAAAACGCAACGACCATGCAAGTTGCCATCGCTGTCGTAGCGGCTGTTATCTGGATGATTGAAAATCCACAACAAGGTATTTGCACCGCAGAACAATTACCCCACGAATACATTTTAAACATCGCCCGCCCTTATTTAGGCGACAACCTATCTATGCCTGTAGATTGGACACCACGTCAACACTACAAAAGTGCTTTTCAAGGCTACAACCAGCCTAATATAGATACAGAAGATGTTTGGCAATTTAAAAATTTTTTGATTACCGATGGTGATTAATCAATAAACAGCGTTGCCATGCACCAAGAATAAAAATACTCACCTCTCTTTCAACACCTGCCAATGAAAAAATAAAAGCAAATGTAGAGTACATTACACTGCAAAAACAGGCTACTAATGCACTCTACATAGTCTTTTAGACTCGAATGAGATACAAAATATAGCTAACGCACTTTAAAATGATTATTGTAGGGTGGAATAGGCGCAAGCCGTATTTCACAACAGTGCAAGCTTTCTGCATAAACTCAGCTATTTTTGGCGTTTTATGGTGGAATACGCTACGCTATTCCACCCTACATTAAGCTGCTTTTTAAGTTGCGTTAGCTATAACGGCATTGAAACCGCTATCAATCCCCAAAACTTTGATTCAGACAGCCGCCCATCAGGAAAAAAACTTGCCCTAAGAGTCTCTCATGCCACATCCACATAACCACTATCGAACTCAAATAGCTCATTATGCCCTCATAAAGCACTATAATGGTGCATTGCAAAAAATCTATTATTTTATAAGGAAATTGATAAAACCAATATATTACAGCCTATTAAATAAATTTAAAAACTTGGCACAAGCCTTGTAATGTAACTAACCAATCATGCTTGTCTTTTAACCAAAAGTACCTGCATAACGAATTTTCCCTCCCTCGGTTAGAACGCAGTCGCACCCATTACGTGACGCGTTCTTTTTTTTACCCGTAAAAATGATTAAACTGAAAAAAATCACCTAAGTTAAATCATACCCACAATGTCCCAACCCGTTACCAATCTGCAAGGTGTCGGCAAACAAACCGCCGCACAACTGTCCGTGTTAGGGATTACCACCGATGAAGATGTTCTCTTTCATCTCCCCGCACGTTATGAAGACCGCACCCGCTTAACCGCCATTCACGACCTAAGCGTTGGCGAACACGCACTGGTTGAAGGCATTATTACCGCTGCTGAAATCAAAGTGAGTAAACGACGCACACTAGTTTGCATGTTAAATGACAACACAGGCTCGATACTCCTCCGTTTTTTTCACTTCAGCCATGCCCAACAACAACAGCTCCATGTCGGAACACGTGTTCGCTGCTTTGCCGAAGCACGCCAAGGCTATCACTGCTTAGAATTTATCCACCCTGAATGCCAATTTATCCACGACGACAAACCACCACCAGAGATTCACACCCATTTAACCCCCATTTACCCCAGCAGTGGCACACTCCACCAACACCTATTACGCGCCATTGCCCGTCAAGCCCTACAAAATACGGCACTAATTGACTACTTTCCCCCCGCGATTCAACAACAATTTCAACTCATTCCCCTTGCACAAGCCCTGCAAACCCTACATCAACCCCCCGTCACCATTTCAACTGCCGACCTACAAACAGGACAACATCCTGCACAACAACGCTTAATTATTGAAGAACTACTAGCCCACTACCTAAGCCTGCGCCGTTTACGTCAACACGCCCAAACCTACCAAGCCGTTACCTTACCACCAGAAAACCAACTCAAACAAACCTTCTTAGCCAACTTACCCTTTAAACTCACCCAAGCACAACAACGAGTTACCGCTGAAATTTTACACGACCTACACCAAGCCCACCCCATGCAACGACTAATACAAGGCGATGTCGGCTCAGGTAAAACCGTGGTTGCCGCCCTAAGCGTATTATCTGCGGTTGCTGCAGGCTATCAAATTGCGGTGATGTCACCAACCGAACTTCTTGCCGAACAACACTATCGCAACTTCAGCCACTGGCTTACCCCCCTAAACATCAATGTTGCATGGCTTACAGGCAGTTTAAGCAAAAAACAAAAAGAACAAACACTAGAAGCCCTCGCAACAGGACAAAGTGCCGTTGCCATTGGCACACATGCCCTATTTCAAGAAGCCGTTACTTTTAAACAACTCGCACTAATCATTATCGACGAACAACACCGCTTTGGTGTACACCAACGGATGGCATTGCGTGACAAAGGTGCGCAAGGAAATTTCCATCCACATCAGCTTATTATGACGGCAACCCCCATACCGCGCACACTCGCAATGACCCTCTATGCTGACTTAGACATATCCGTGATTGACGAACTCCCCGCAGGACGTTTACCCATAAAAACCGTTGTAATTCCCAACACCCGCCGTGCAGAAATTATTGAACGCATTCGCCAAGTTTGCCAAGCAGGACGACAAGCCTATTGGGTTTGCACCCTAATTGATGAATCCGACGTTTTACAATACCAAGCAGCCGAAGAAACAGCGCGCCAACTAACCGAAAACCTAGCCGAATTACGAATTGGCCTAGTACATGGACGCTTAAAAGCCAAAGCCAAAGAAAAAGTTATGAATGCCTTTAAGCAAGGCGAACTAGATTTACTCGTAGCAACCACCGTGATTGAAGTCGGTGTCGACGTACCCAATGCAAGCCTAATGATTATTGAAAACGCCGAACGCCTAGGATTAGCACAATTACACCAATTACGCGGACGAGTAGGACGAGGCGCAGTAGATAGCCACTGCGTTTTGTTATATCAAAGCCCACTATCTGACATTGCCCGCACTCGCTTAGGCATCTTGCGTGACACACACGACGGTTTTGTCATTGCACAACAAGACCTAAGTTTACGCGGATTTGGCGATGTATTAGGCACTCGTCAAACAGGCACAATGAACTTACGCATTGCTGATTTTCAACGCGACGAAGCACTATTACCAACCATTATTGCAATTGCCGATATTTTATTACGCGATTATCCCGACAACGTACAACCATTAATTGACCGCTGGGTAACAGTGCGCGGAGAAAACTTAGTGAGTTAAAAAGAGGAGTTAATTTAATAAATAGCTAGTATTTTCAGTGTAATATGAAATAGGCATAGCCTAATTTGAAGAACAAAAAGTTTTGATTTAGATAGTACCTTCTTTTGCCATTTGCCAAACGCTAGTCAAACAAACCATGTTCAAAATATCCCATGTATTTATACCAACTCAAAACGACATCAGATGAGTTACCTCCTCAAACACATCGATAAACCGCTCCTACGTTTTAAAATGACGATAGACCCTATACAAGGCTTATCAATCACGATTCAAGATAACTACCTAGAATATAAACAATTCCTACCACTTGATTTAGAAGTAAGCTCAACAGGAATATTACAATGGCTAAAACGGCGAGTGATTCCAAAAAATCGCGCTTTTGTACAACAATTTCTCAGTAAACAAGGGTTAAGTATTCAAGACACCAAAGGCATTATCGATACTTGCAAAGGCTTATCTCTTAACGACTGTTATTGGGTTATTGACGATAACTTTAAAAAGACTTTTGACGAATACAATCTATATGAGCATCACTTTAGTCAAATTCTTGCCCTCATTGCCTATACAGGCTATGGAGAAAGTATTCACCGTAGATTTGTTTCCAGCCCCGAACTAACAACAGACGGCATGTTAGCAAAATGCTGGCGACGCATTAACGGCAAAATTGTTTTATATAAAGCAGGTTCTACAGGTGCAGCGAATACAGGCAATGAACCCTACTCAGAATATTACGCCGCACAAATTGCACAAACAATGGGATTAGATGCCATTACTTACAATTTAAGCCATTGGAAAGGAAAGCTTTGTTCAACCTGTCAACTCTTCACCAATAAAGAACAAGGGTACATCCCTATAGGACGACTCATCACAACAGGCGGATGGGCTACCGTATTAAATTATTACCAACAATTAGGAACAGATTACTATCAATCTCTACTAGATATGCTGATATTTGATGCTGTTATTTGTAATGAAGACCGACATTTCGGCAATTTTGGTTTACTGATAAACAATCACACCAATCAAATTATCAAACCCGCGCCTATTTTTGATAATGGCTTATCACTCTTCAATTACGCAATGGATGACGACTTAGAAAACATAGACACTTACGCAAAAACCCGTTCAATGGCAACTGGACAAGACTTTATAACTTTTGCACAAGCCATTATAACGAAGCAACAAAAAGAGAAATTACGCGCACTGATTAACTTCAAATTTAAAAAACATACGCGCTATAATTTATCATCTAACAGATTGAAAATTTTGGAAAGCTTTATTCAGCAACGAGTAAAAATGCTTTTAGCATTACACATTAACAAGCTATAACTTGTATTTTATGAATACAGCCTATAATCTGTATTTAATGATTTTTGTAAAAAACCAAGGTTAGTGACTTATTATGGAGTTCTCTATCAAAATTTTGAATCAATTGCGTCCTATCTTACGAGGCTTTCGTAAAGCACAAAAACTAACGTAAACAGATATTGCGAAGCGGTTAGGCATCACTCAACAAAGTTATGCACAATTAGAAGCAAATCCTGCAACAGCAAGCTTAGAAAGACTCTTCAAAGTGCTGACAATTTTACAAGTAGAAGTGATTTTGAGAGAAAGAGAAATAGCACATCCAAAAGCAACCCCCGATGAAATAAATTCAACGCCAACGAATTAGATATATTTAAATAATTTAACTACTTTTTATAATATTATCAACGAATTAACCATTGCATTCTCAAGCCTAAAGAGAAAGTGATGAGACATGGGACGACATTTACAATTGCTGAATGTTTGGGCAAAATAAAAACTTATATAGTTATTTCCTCTGTATCTCCTTTATGGATAAAGTATTATGCCAAAAATAAACCAAATCCAAAATGCAATTTCAGAATTGGAAGGTGGCGCATTTCAGAAACTAATGGATGATTTTTTATTTAAAAAAGGTTATTCGCAAATTAATTCTATTGGTTCTGTTATTGGAAGTAATAAAACCCGCATAGGAACGCCAGATACACTAATTCCATTAGATAATGGGAAATATGTGTTTGTCGAATATACGACTAAAGAAAACGATATATTTAATAAGTTTAGTGACGATATAGATAAATGTCTTAATAAGTTAAAGACGGGCATAACCACTGATAAAATTGAAAAAATTATTTTATGTTATACATCCCAGTTATCACCAGAAGAAATAGAAAAGCTATCTCAAAAATGCCAAAAGGTTAATGTGAAGTTAAAGAGCTATGACATACATGAAATTGCTTTTAAACTTAGGCACTATTACCCAAGCCTTGTAAAAGACCATCTTAATATTGAAGTTGATACAGGGCAAATCATAGCACTTGATGATTTCATTTCTTTGTATGAAAAAGCTAGGTTAGCAACGACACTGAAGACATCTTTTCATTTTAGAGAATTTGAAAAAGATAGACTTTTAAAATCGTTACTTGAAAATAATCTGGTTGTTATTTCAGGACAAGCAGGTGTTGGTAAAACTCGCTTGGCTATTGAGGGTTTCAGAAACTTTATAGCCATAAATAGTTCTTATAAAGCGTATTGTATTTTTAATAGAGGTGTTGATTTTTTTGAAGATACTCGGTGTTATTTTGCTGAAGCGGGTGATTATCTTATCTTTGTTGATGATGCCAACCGTATCAGTGGATTTCAATATCTCACTCAATTATTTCAAACTAAGCGCACTGATCAAAACTTTAAAATTTTGGTGACTGTTCGAGATTACGCACTCGAAAAAGTGCAAAAGATTTGTGATAACTTTGAAGTTGCTGATGTCATCAAGTTAAGCTCACTAGAAAATAATGAAATCAAAGAGCTTATAAAGGCTGAATCTAATATAACTGATTACGTTCACTTAGAAAAAATCGTGAACATTTCTTATGGAAACCCACGTATGGCAATGATGGCTACTATAGTTGCCAAAAATAATCCTACCTTTGAATTCACAGATACTACTGAATTATATGATAAGTATTATTCCTCAATAAAAAATGATTTAGACAATTTGAAGAATGAAAATGTACTAAAAGTCATCGGAGTCATTTCGTTTTTTAGAAGCATCGATCAATCTGATACAGAATTAATGACATTGATTAAATCGTTGGTCAATATTTCGACTGAAGATTTTCGAGAAATTGCTAGGCAACTTCATAAGTTAGAACTTGTTGATTTGTTTGAAAACGATGTTGTAAAGATTTCAGATCAAATCCTTGCTACTTACATTCTTTATCTTGTTTTCTTTAAAGAGAAAGTACTTAATTTTTCAGTGCTTTTAAGTCGTCCATTTTTTCCAAGGTTTAAACAACGTTTAATTGAAACTATTAATCCAATATTGAATAACTTTGATTTTGAAAATAGCAAAAAAACAATGTCATCAGCGGTAGATTCAACTTATAAATCTTTACAACAAGATGCTCCAGATACACCTTTTCAACTTTTAGATGTTTTTTGGTTTCTTAAATTTACGGAAATATTATCTCTTTCCAAGAGGATCATTGATGAGATGCCAACAGATAATGAACAAGTTGATATTAATGAACTTGGGACTAAAACTTCCTATTTTGAGTTGAACTCCTATCTTTCACTATTGAATAAGTCGCAATATCTAGGCATAAATGAAATCCGTATGTCTGTAGAGTTACTCTTAAAATATATTGAGAAACAACCTAAACAGTTATTTCATATTGCTAATTTATTAGCTAATGATTACTCATTTAAATACAATAACGGAAAGCCTAACTATGTTGTGCAACAAACAGTTATCGATGAAGTGATAAAATATTGCAACTCTGGAAAAAATGATTGTTTTTTTAGACTATTTATAGTACTAGCAGAAAAATATCTTAATACCTATTGTAATATTGTTAAGCCTACTAGGGATGATGCAGTAAATTTTCTTACGATTATTTTACCAAAAACAAAAAAACTTATTGAGTTGAGAACCACGATATGGAGTCATTTATTTTTTTTCTATAAAAATGAAGAGTTACAGAAAGATATTTCTCTTTTACTATTTCGTTACTCACAATCTCGCATTGAAACCACTGCTAACAACATCATTGAAGAAGATCAAAATAGTGTATTGACTTTTTTTCAGAAAAACTTCTCCCCATCTAATCTTTGGCATTGTGTTGTTGTTCAAAACTATTTAAATTTTTTAAAAGAACTAAATATTTCACATTCCAATTTTGAGGGTTTATCACAATTTAATTCTAATGATTATAAATACTATGAAGTGATTAAACGGGAAGAATATAAGAGTAATAGAATAACTCAAAAGAAAAAAATAACTACGTTCTTTCAAGCTTTTACAATTGAAGATTACAAACGCTTTTTAAAGGCGTTTTCAGACACCGCTCTATATCAGGCAGGGGAACGCTATCCATATAAAATTAAGCAAGGATTTTCTATTGTTTTAGAAGAACTTTATGAACGTAATTTTTCCTTATATATTTGTGTACTAAAGGAACTTTCACAGACTGATTGGGGTATTCTTAATATTGATGCAAACTCATCAGTTAATCAATTGGTTAGCTCAGATTGCGCAATGACTACATTTGAAGTAATTCAAACTATAAAATCACCACAAAAAGACAACTGGCTTGCATGTTACTATATTCATCTTCCGCAAAAAGACATCAAACCTAATGATTTAAATAATTTGATAACACTTTATACAACAGCAGAATATAAATATCTAACTGTATTTAGCGATTATTTATTAAAATATGAATCTATTGAAAAAGGATTTATTATTAGAATTACTGAAGCTGTATCAAAGAAGTTAGAAGTAGAACCTATCGCAGGTTTATTACTATCTCTTCTATTTAATGAGCATACAGAGATAAATAAAACGTTAATCCCTTTATTTGTTGATCATATAGAATTTATTGAGGATATTTATATTAAAGTTGATATGATTGATCAAAACATGGATTATGGGGGTATTACATTTTCTAAATTCATTGATAATGATAAATTTTTTATAGATAAATACTTAAAGAATCAGTTGACAACAAATTCTTTTTCGAGAAATAACCGTGATTATTCATTTATCTGGAAACGTAATGATTACATTGATGTTATGAAAGAAATTACTATTAATCTTTTTGAACATTATCAACAGGGGAAACATCTATCTTATACCTCTGTTCAATGTTACAAATACTTTTTTACTTTAAAACAAGATGCTAACTCACAAACAAGCAAAGAAATAATAGATTATCAAAAAAAATTCTTAGAAGAAGAAATCAGGTCAGGAATTAATAATGATGACTACATGAATTTTCTGTTTTCAGTTATCCCTACTTTTGATTCTAAGCATCAACTATTATTCTATCAGCAAGTCTTACAACTTAACTGTAACGCTAGACTTTTCGAAGCTTTATTAACACCTCTCTTTCTAACTAAAAGTTGGTCTGGAAGTGAAGTACCACTACTGCAAGAGGAAAAGAGCTTTTATGAGTCCTTGCTACCATCTTGCAACTCTATAGCTTTGTTGGAGCACAAGCAATTTATTGAAAACAAAATAGAAAAAATCAATAAAGACATACAAATCGAGAAAAAGAGGGATTTTACAGAGGATTATTAATATCTATTACACTATGAGTTATTTACTTTGTAGTTTATAGGTGCGTTAGTATAATAACGCACCTTCACTTTAATTCCTCCCCTACCCCACCTTAATCTGTAACATCTCCTCCCCATCCTCACCGCTTAAATGCACTGCACAAGCAATACACGGGTCAAAGCTGTGAATCGTGCGTAGGATTTCTATTGGTTGTTGCGGGTTATGGAGTTTTTGCCCTTGTAAAGCCGCTTCGTATGCGCCTGTTTGTCCTTGCGCATCACGTGGGCCTGCGTTCCATGTAGTCGGGACAACAGCTTGATAATTAGCAATTTTACCGTCTTCTATCACTATCCAATGCGCTAATGCGCCACGTGGGGCTTCCATATAACCAACGCCTTGGGCTTTGTTTGCCCATGTGTTGGGATGCCATTGGGTGTCATTAAAGGTTTTCGTGTCGCCTTGACGGATATTGTTTAATAAGTTGTCGTACCATATTTGCATTTGGTCGGCGACGATTTTACTTTCTAAACTACGCGCGGCAGTGCGTCCAAGGGTGGAGTATAACGCGCTTATCGGGAGGTCTAATTGGCGCAAGCTACTGTCAACCAGTTCTTTGGTTTGGGCGTGTCCTGTGGCGTAGAGCATTAAAACACGGGCTAAAGGCCCAACTTCTACCGCTTTTCCGCGCCAACGGGGAGACTTTAACCATGAATAGCTTTTTTCGACATCTAGCTGTTTATACGGTGGGGTTGGGCCATCGTAGTGTAGTTTGGTTTCGCCGTGATAGGGGTGTAAGCCTTTGTCTTTGCCGCCTTGATAGTCGTACCATGCGTGACTGACAAACTCTTGAATCTGTTCAGGGTCATTTAAATCGACGGGTTGTATTTCTTGTAAATTGCGGTTGAGAATTACGCCCGCAGGAATGAGATTGTTAGCTGGATTTTGTAGCCCATTTTGAGGGAGATCGCCATAAGTCATGAAATTGCCTAAGCCTTCGCCTTGTTGCGCCCAGTCTTTGTAAAAGCTGGCGATGGCGAGTGTATCGGGTAAATAGACTTGTTCGACAAAAAGCCGCATTTGTTGAATGATGTCATTCACTTGAGCGAGGCGTTTGGCATTCAGTGCGGAATCTGAATTTAAGTCAATCGCACAGGGAACACCGCCAACAACAAAATTGGGATGGGGATTTTTTCCGCCGAAAATGGCGTGTAATTTAGCAACGTCGCGTTGCCATGCGAGGGCTTCTAAATAGTGTGAAACCGCCATTAAATTGGCTTCGGGTGGTAGTTTGTACGCAGGGTGTCCCCAGTAGCCGTTGGCAAAAATCCCCAGTTGTCCGCCTTCGACAAAACCTTTGAGCTTTTTCTGCATATCGCTGAAGTAGCCTGCTGAGGATTTAGGGTAGTGGCTGATAGATTGGGCAAGGTCGGCGGTGGCTTTGGGGTCGGCTTGTAGGGCTGAGACGACATCGACCCAGTCTAGGGCGTGTAGATGATAGAAGTGCATGACGTGGTCATGTATGTATTGTGCGCCTATCATTAGGTTACGGATTAATTGGGCGTTGGCAGGAATGGGGTAATTTAAGGCGTTTTCTACGGCGCGAATTGATGCCATGCCATGCACGAGGGTACAGACCCCGCAAATCCGTTGCGCAAATGCCCACGCATCACGCGGGTCGCGCCCTTGTAAAATAATTTCTATACCACGCACGGAAGTCCCTGATGAGTAAGCGGATTGAATCACTTGATTGTCATCGACTTGGGCTTCTATGCGTAAATGTCCCTCGATGCGCGTAATGGGGTCAACAACAAGGCGTTCGTTCATGCGGGTTCTCCTGCGCTCTCATCTAAATGCTCGGCTATCATTTCGGTTAAACCGACAATCGGCATGTTCATTTCATACTCTTCCATGCCTTCTTCCATCACGGTGCGACAGTTAGCGCAGGCAGTGACGAGTTTGTCGACGTGCGCATTTTTTAATTGGATTACTTTGCGATTAAAGACTTTGGTGCGTAATTCTGCTGCGTCTTCTATCGCGCCAACCCCGCCACCACCGCCACAACACCAGTTCATTTTCCCCGAATCTTCCATTTCGACGAAGTCTTTAACGACTAAGTGCATGAGTCGACGCGGTTGTTCTATCACGCCGCCACGGCGCACGAGTTGACAGGGGTCATGAAACGTCATGCGTTCAGTTTCCATACCTGTCAGTTTTAATTTGCCTTGCGCGTAGAGGTCGTCGAGGACTTCGAGGATGTGACGGACACGAAAATGGAACGGTCTGCCCATTAAATTCGCGCCTTCCCAACGAATGGCAGTATAGGCATGACCACATTCGGGACTGATGACCGTTTGCACTTGTAACTGTTCAGCAGCGTGAACGATACGGCTTACCAGTTGTTTTGCAATGTCAGATGAGCCAATTTGAATCCCGCTGTTAGTCGCTTCATAGGCTTCGGTGGCTAATGTCCACGTTTTGCCTGCATGTTTCATAATTTTGGCAATCGCTTCTAAGTATTCGGGGAAGTTGATAATTTCCATCGAAGAAAGCAATACCATGTATTCCGCACCGAGTTGGTCGAAGGGAATCGTTAAGCCTGTGGCTTTTTCGATATGTTTGACTTGGGCTTGTAACGCGGGGAGTTTTAAGCCCATGGGGCTACCTATCGTTACGGCTCGCTGTGAAGCCCCAATTAAGCCCTCGGGCGCGTGACCTGCGGCAACCATCCCCTCTCGCGTTTTGCGCACCATTGAGACAATATCATTGCCAACAGGACAGACCAGCGAACACCGTCCGCAAAGGGTGCAACTGTTGTAAACCAGAGCTTGCCAGTCGGCGAGTTCAGCATCAGTGAGCTTTTTTGTGATGCCTAATATAACTTTTAAGCGTCCGAGTAAGGTATATTCTTGCTCCCAGACTTTACGCAACGGTTCAACTTTATAAATTGGCGTATATTTTGGGTCTTGGGTTTCTGTATAAAATAAACAGGCTTCTGCACACATGCCACAATGGACACAGCTTTGTAAATAAGCCGCTGTCGCTGCATCAATTTGGTTTTTTAAGGCGTTATAACCGCGTTCAAAAGTAGCTGTGCTCATGCTTCAACTCCTTTACGGGCGGCATCCGCGCCGTTGTAAAAGCGGGCAATAAATAGGCTAAAAGCGTGCATTAATTTGGTAAATGGGAATAAAATCATTAACAATTGCACGCTAAGCAAGTGTAAAGCGAGTATTAATTGATAAGAGAAAAATAGATGATGGTAAGCCAAATATCCTGTTAAAACAGGTAAAAAGGTCACTAGCCATACAATATAATCCATGCGGGTAGAGAGAAACCGCAAGACCTTGTCTTGTAAGCGATGAATCAACACACCGAGCAACGCGAGCAAGGTTAAAACACTGATAAAATCAATGAGTGGGGAAGGCAAGCCTGCCCATGAAAAACCTAGAATTTCCGCAAAAAAGGCAATGTGTGGAATAAAGAGCAATAAAATAAAAAAAATCCCTAAATGAAAAACATAGCCTAATAAAATCGTGAGTTTCGAGCGGGCAAATGTGCCTTGATACACCCAAGAGCGAGAAACAATTGTGCGTAATCCACCTTCTACGGGATTGCCTCGCGCTTCCGCATAATTTGGCTTCCGCCCTAACAGTAAAATTTCAACCAGCCGTAGTACAATCCCCACACAGAAAATAAAAAAAGCAATCTGGAAACCTGTACCACGCGCCCAAAGTAATAACGCGCCTTCGTCCATCATTATCCCCCTTGTTTAGCTTTTACCGTTTTCGCGGGTTAAATCGTGAATGGTCACAACTTCCCGTTGCATATCGGCTTGTGATTTTTTATTAAGGTTTAAAACAGTTGCTGCCATCCCTGCCCCAACCCCGACAATGCTGGCATAAGCAACGGTTTTGCTTAAACAGGCTGTTGGAACAGAAACCGCTTTATAAAAACTGCCAGCATCCCAAAAATTTGGCTCAGAACAGCCTAAACAGCCGTGACCGCTTTCAATCGGAAAGCTAACGCCATCATTCCATTTTAAAGTGGCGCAAGCGTTATACGTCGTAGGCCCTTTACAGCCTAATTTATATAAACACCAACCCTGTTTAGCCCCTTCATCATCAAACGTATCGGCAAACAAGCCTTTGTCATAAAACGGGCGACGATAGCAACGGTCATGAATGGTTTGCCCGAAAAAGGCTTTCGGACGTTTTAAAGAGTCTAAAGCGGGTAAAGTGCCAAAAGTGACGAGATGAGCAATAACGCCTGTGATAACAACGGGAATCGGCGGACAACCTGAAATATTAATAATGGGTTTATCGGTAATGACTTTATCGACTGCGACTGCGCCTGTCGGGTTCGGATTGGCTTGCGGAATACCGCCAAAAGCGGCACAACTGCCGACAGCAATAATGGCTTTTGCATCTTTTGCGACCTGTTTCAAAATGTCCAGATTGCTTTCGCCTGCAATGGTGGAATAGCCCATATTGCCAAGTGGAACTGAACCATCAACGACCAATAAATATTCGCCTTTATGTGCATTCATTGCCTCGATACGTGCTTGTTCTGCTGCTTCGCCTGAGGCGGCTTGTAGGGTGTGGTGATAATCGAGTGAGATATAATCAAAAATCAGACTTTCCACACTGGGCGAATGGGCGCGCGTGAGTGATTCACTACAGCCCGTACATTCTTGAAAGGAAAGCCAAATAACCGATGGACGTTGCGCTTTTTCCAAAGCACGCGCAACTTGTGGAATCAGACTGGCGGATAAACCCATCATGCCTGTTGCAACGGTACAGAATTGTAAAAAACTGCGTCGACTCATGCCTTGCGCACGGAGGGATTCACCTATCGTTAGCTTGTTGTGCATTTTCTCCTCCTCATTTTTTGAACAGATTAACGTAGAAGCTAATTATTATTTAATAATATACTAATGAAAAATAGTATAGCTTTTGTTAAAAATTTATTATTTATGAAAGATACGAAATGTGTGAAAGAAATAATATTATTGTTCTTCAAGATATAAGCAGATTATTTTTGTAATACAAACGGGTAAAATAAAAAACCCGCTAGATTTTCGAAACCTAGCAGGTTTGATTTATACCGATTTTTGATTTTTAAAAATTACAACTGATGAAGTTCTTCAAGACTTAAGCCTGTTACTTTTGCAATGACCTCTAGGGGAATTCCTTCTTGTTTTAGTTGTCGCGCAGTTAGACGGATGCCTTCCATTAAGCCTTCTACTTTACCTTCAGCTTTGCCTTTTTCTATCCCCTCTGTTAAACCTTCCGCTTTGCCTTCAGCCTTACCCTCGTCGAATGCGGTATCGATGACATTTTTTAAATCGCGGTAAACTTTCAGGCTCTCTTCATATTCTGCATATTCTTGGTCTGTGTAACCTGCTATTTCCGCTTGTTCGAAGAGTTTGCTAAAAATTCGCTCTTGAAGTTTTGGTGGTCTGTTGGTGAGCTTTTCTAAATTGCGGATGATGTATAACCATTTGTCAAAATGTGTTTCTAGTTCTGCCTCCGTTTTGGTGAATTTTGGCATTTCTAGGTAAATATACGTTAATTTGTCATAAAAAACTTTTTGGGTGTTTTTGTCAAAAAGTTGTACTTCATGATGAAAGACTTCTTCGTCTTGTTTATCTTCGTCAAAAATGAAATCTAAAATACCGATGGTATAAATTGCTTTGAGTTTAAAACTCCATTCACCTTTTTCTGCTTGTTGTTGGATAGGAAAGGTCGAGTAGTAAATACTTCTGTCTTTGAAGTAGTTTTGTTTGGCTTTTTGTAATTCAACAATGAATTTTTCACCGTGTTCATTTTCGCAGTAGATATCAAATATCGCTTTGCGGTTGTTGATGTTTTGTCCGAGTTGTTCAAGTGGGAGATAGGTTAAATCGATAATTTGTCCTGTCTCTTTTTTGAGTAACTCGTTAAGAAAATCAATTAATAAGTCTTTATTTGGCTCGTTTCCAAAGAGTTTTTTAAATCCAAAATCGGTAAACAGGTTGATGTATTTTTCTTTCACGCGCATGGTGGTTTCCTGATGTTTTTTAAAAATTATGGCTGATGTAGCAAGCCTATCGTTGATATGTTTGCATCCCTCAGTTGCGTAATTTCTAAGGAAAAAAACTTAACCTAAGTGAATTTATAAATAGACGAGTTATGCTAGTCTGCGAGTGCAGTCTCTGAAATGCTCCACGCCTCAATGAGCTGAATGACTAGCGCGGCGATTTGAGGAATAGCTGAAGCAAGTTCTGGGCTGGGAATCATTCCCCAGTCCAGTTTTTTAGGCTGTACTGCCACTAATGCCCGCCGTTTTGGCAAGCGTTCTGTCAAACTTGCCACTGTTAATAAATCAATCAAACTCACTTCATGCGCACTGCTTTGGCGTTTATTTAAAAATCGTTCCATCTCTTCGTTGATAAAATAGTGAATAGTTCCAACGGGGGCGTGTAGTTGTGCGGCATCGATGACAATGAGTTGTTGCGCGTCTTCAATTAATGGGGCAAGGCTAAAGCTTAGTGTACCGCCATCAATGTATTCTACGGACGCGCTTGTTGCTTGGGTTTGTAAGTAATTTAGAACGTGAATACCTATCCCTTCATCAGATAATAAGCTGTTGCCAATACCTAACACTAGTGTTTGCATCATATTTTCTCCGTTGGTTATTTAAATTCTGATTTTTCGGTTTTACTATATCTATCATAAACATCATTCAGTAAAATTTTACCTTTCTTTTTTCCTTCAGCTCCAGCACGTTTGTTATGAATCCAGAAAAAGTTGTTTTTGCATTTTTTATTGTTCTTGCCCTCACGCTTAATTTTGGGTTTTTCATTGGCGACATTGATAATCCTGAGCATCATCACGTTTATGAATTAGCTTTTGCGATTGTGGTCAATTTTATTGCAACGGTTCTTAAGTTTGGTGACCGTTCACAAATGGGCGCGGTTTTATTAGCGACAAGCTTTGTCGCTGATTTACAATTAATTGCGGCTGCGATTGTTTGGACAATGGTCGTACATGTTCAACAGATAGCCATGACCCCTACGGATATGGCGAGCATTGTTTCTTTATCGGGCGGTGCGTTATTGGCAAATATTATTTCTGTTTTACTCTTGGTCATTGAAACAGTGATGTTGCCACGCTAATGAATAATGTGATTTTTCTCATTATGCGCCGTATGCGCGCGCCGTTACTTGTATTAATCAGTGTTTATGCTGTTTCTGTGATTGGCATGACTTTAATGCTGGGAATAGATAGCAATGGTAATGTATGGTATATGAATTTTTACCAAGCCTTTTATTTTGTTTCTTATACAGCAACAACGATAGGCTTTGGCGAAGTTCCCTATGCGTTTTCTGATGCACAACGCTTGTGGGCGATGATAGTAATTTATTTAACGGTTATCGGCTGGCTCTATGCTATTGGTGCATTGCTCTCGTTGTTACAAGATGAATCTTTGCGCCGTGTGTTAATAGAACACCGTTTTTCTAAAACTATTAGGCGTTTACGCGAACCGTTTTATTTAGTTTGTGGCTACGGTGATACAGGCAAGGCACTTGTTCATGCGTTAGAAACGCGCTCGATTCGTTCTGTCGTGATTGAATTGGAGCAAAGTCATTTAGATGAGTTATCTTTAGAAAATTTCGCCGTTTACGTGCCTCACCTCTGCGCAGATGCTAGTAAACCTTATTATCTGCAAGAAGCAGGGATTAAGCATCCTTATTGTGCGGGTGTGGTCGCAATTACGAATAATAATCTGGTTAATCTCCATATTGCGATTACTGCAAAGTTATTAAACCCAGCAATTACCGTGATTTGTCGCGTAGAAGACCAAAAAGTTGCAGCAAATATGACCTCATTTGGCACTGATTATGTGATTAATCCTTTTGAAGTTTTTGCCCGTCAATTGCAAACTACGCTCCACGCACCCACTTTACACATTTTACAACAATGGTTTACAGGTAAATGGCAAAAAAACTTAATGACCGATTTAAAACTTCCCCGTCAAGGACTTTGGGTTTTATGCGGTTATGGTCGCTTCGGTAAAGCGGTTTATCAAGAGTTGAAAGATGAGCCAATTCAACTGGTAACGGTAGAAGCGACCCCTTCTGAAATGGGCGCACCGAAAGGTGAGTATGTGATTGGACGCGGTACTGAAGCCGACACATTAAAAGAAGCGAATATTGAACAAGCCGTTGGACTGGTTGCAGGCACTAATGACGATGTTGATAACCTATCGATAGTGATGACAGCGCGGGAACTTAATCCAAATTTATTTATTGTGTTACGACAAAATCTTGCTGATAACGCGATTATTTTTGAAGCCGCTCATGCCGACATTGTTATGCAACCCAGTAAAATTATTGCGGATTATATCTGGATATTATTGACAACGCCGTTATTAGAACTGTTTATGACACTGGCTGAACAAGAGGACGAAACATGGTTAATCGCTCTGCTTGAACGCCTACAACAGACCGTTGCGACATCACAGCCCATTTTATGGGAAGTCACTATAAATGCGAAAGCGACTCCCGCAATCATCAATGCCATTCAGGCAGGACGCACACCAACCTTGCAACATCTTATCAGTCGTCCCCGCGAACGTAGCGAACGTCTTAAGACGGTCGCGCTCTTGTGCCAACGCGAGACAGAAACATTGCTGTTACCGACTGATAATTTACCTCTGCAACTCAATGACCGCTTACTATTTTGTGGAACACAATCCGCTGTTAAATGGATGAGTTGGAACTTAAAAGATGATTTTGTTCTGTATTATCTGCTAACAGGCAACATTCCATCGCGTAGTTATCTGGGACGCTGGTGGCAAAAAGGGGTATAAATGCCTTTCAAAATTAAATCTGCTGTGTTTCTATGGCCTGAATCAGGATTTTCAAACATCTAGCGTTTTTAGCATAACTAGCATAAAGAGACAAAACACAGAAATTTCTTGCTATTTAAACCGTTTATTCCCGCTGTTCTTCCTGTTGTAATCGCCATAAATTGGCATATACGCTGTTATTTTCTAATAAGATACTGTGTGTTCCACGTTCAATAATATGTCCTTGCTCCATCACTAGAATTTCATTGGCATCTATGATTGTTGATAAGCGATGAGCGATGACTAAAGTCGTGTGCTGACTGGCGACATTGATTAACGCGCTTTGAATAGTTTGTTCTGATTTTGAATCTAAAGAAGAGGTTGCTTCATCAAAAATAAGAATTTTTGGACGCTTTAACACGGCTCGCGCAATCGCAACCCGTTGTTTTTCGCCACCCGATAGCTTTAGTCCACGTTCGCCCACCAGCGTATTATAGCCTTGCGGAAGTTGCAGGATAAAATCATGAATATTAGCGATTTTAGCCGCGTTTTGTACGGTTATTTCATCTGCTTGTGGGTTAGCATAGGCAATGTTGTAATAGATGCTATCGTTAAATAAAACCGTGTCTTGTGGAACAATTCCCATCGCTGCTCGTAGGCTTGCCATACTAACTGTGCGGATGTCGTGTCCATTAATACGAATAGAACCGCCTGTTACATCGTAAAAACGAAAAAGTAAGCGTGCTAATGTGGATTTTCCCGCACCACTCGCACCGACAACAGCAACTTTATGTCCTTGCGGAATAGTAAAACTAATATTGTGCAAAATAGGTCGGTCGGGTTGATAGTGAAAACTAACATTGTCAAAGTGTATGCTTGCATCTTCAATCAGGAGTGTTTTTGCGTCGGGTGCATTTTGTATTTCTGGGGTTTGCTCAAGTAGGCGAAATAACATATCCATGTCAACCAACGCATATTTAATCGAGCGATATAAAATCCCTAAAAAATTGAGTGGAATAAATAGTTGTAATAAAAAGGTATTGACTAAAACTAAATCCCCCAAGCTCATTGTTCCGTCAACCACGCTTTGACTGGCTGAGAACATAATCAGTATCACACCAACGGCAATAATTGCGGATTGTCCAAAATTAAGTACAGACATAGACGTTTGACTTTTTACAGCGGCTTCTTCCCACGCATGAAGTGTTTCACCATAGCGTTTTACTTCAAATGCTTCATTACCAAAATATTTAACGGTTTCATAATTAACAAGACTATCAATCGCTTGATAATTTGCTTCTG
Organism: Beggiatoa leptomitoformis; assembly: GCF_001305575.3. Lineage (NCBI taxonomy): Bacteria > Pseudomonadati > Pseudomonadota > Gammaproteobacteria > Thiotrichales > Thiotrichaceae > Beggiatoa > Beggiatoa leptomitoformis. The sequence goes on along the minus strand of NZ_CP012373.2, from coordinate 1,125,285 downwards.
ATTCTTTCGCGTTCATCAAATGGCGAAATTCCATCCGCCATTCAGTAATTGCAAGCGTGAAAAAAATGTAAACGGTAACTGTTGCAAAAGTGATGAGTGTAAACTTGATTTCGTATTGTATTAACAAAATAAGCGCGATGAGAAAAAACTCGGCAAACGTGGGTATTATGTTAAATACCATATAGTTTAATATGTTACTGATACTCCGCGTACCACGTTCCATATCACGAGAAATAGCCCCTGTCTGGCGGTCTAAATGAAAGCGTAAGGAAAGTTTATGCAGGTGTTGCAAGGTTTTACAGGATAAATGGCGCATGGTGTGATAGCGCACCCGTGCAAAAATGGTATCTCGTAGTTCATTAAAAAACGCGCTAGATAAGCGTAACAGTCCATAAATACTGAGCAATAACACGGGTAAAACCAGTATTGTCTGTTGCGATTTATCCAAATTGTCAACGATATTTTTTAAAACCAGTGGCGCACCTACGTTAGTCATTTTGGCACACAATAAGGCAATCAGTGCAAACAACACACGTCCACGATAATCCCAAAGGTAAGGGAGCATATCTTGTAAATTTTGTTTATCACTGCGTTGGGTCGTAGAAAGGTGGGTACGGCGATAAGCATTAGGAACTTGCATAGGTTTTGCTTTGGTTCATGAGAGTAAAAAAAGAGGAAATAAACTGGTGGAGGTAAGTGGATATCTTATGGCGCGATACCCTATTATCTACAAACTATAAAAAATAAAAACTTCAATTAATTATCATTAAGCAGATGATATAGCCACCCATGGGTGGTCGTGTGCGCCTGTGTAACAGACTTGTTGTTTTTCAACAAAAACTGTTGATTTCCAGCATACACTCGTCTTGCAGTTAAGTGCTTAGTGGTTTTCCCTTATGTAACCTGTATAAAATTACATATAAAACAGAAGATAAGAAAAAAATAACAAGGAATATCCATTGGCACAATATGTGCGGTAAATGGGAAGCGGGATTGTAATTAAGTACATGAAAGTCAACCCGTTTAATGTAAGACTCAGGAGATAATTATGAAAACGCAACAAGGTTTTAGTATTATTGAGTTAATGATTGTTGTTGCCATTATTGGAGTATTAGCCTCTATTGCATATCCAATTTATCGAGATTATACAACACGGGCAAAAGTGGCCGATGCAATCCAACTGATGGCGGGGTTAAAAACGCCATTGGTGGAATATCATGGAACATGGAGTGTTTGGCCTGCTTTATCGATGTTACCAGGGGTTAAAACAATGGGGATTTATACCAGTTATGTGGAAACAGGTGTCATCGATGATACGCATTATTACATCCAAGCAACAATGAAGTCTGGCAGTGCAGAATTGGGTGGGAAAAAACTCAGGAATGTTTACAATGTCAGTCAGAGCGAGTGGGATTGTACTACTGATGGAATCCCTGCCGCTGAGGCGATTGATGGAAATTATTTACCCAGTAATTGTCGTTAAAACCTATTCTTAAAAAACCGCTCCCATGCGTTAATCAGCATGGGAAACGTGTTTCTAACCGTGACTTTTTTCAAAAGCCTGCATAAAGCTAATTAAGGCACATACCCCAGCCTCGGGCATTGCATTGTAAATACTCGCACGCAATCCGCCCACCGTTCTATGTCCCGCTAAGGCTAATAAGCCTGCCTGTTTTGCCGCTGCTAAAAAGGGTTTTTCTAAGGCTTCATCTGCTAAAGTAAACGGGATGTTCATCCATGAACGATAACGATGGTCTATCGCATTATTATAGAAATCAGAGCCATCAATTGCTTGATATAATAATTGGGATTTGTGCTGGTTCTGTTTTCCCATCGCTACCAATCCACCCTGTTCTTTCAACCATTTAAATACCAACCCTGCTAAATACCATGTATAAGTAGGCGGGGTGTTATACATAGAGTTCTCATCCGCCATCACTTTGTAATTAAACATTGTTGGCGTAAAGGGTAAGGCTTGCCCTAGTAAATCCTCTCGCACAATCACCACAGTTAAGCCCGCAGGACCAATATTTTTTTGTGCGCCCGCATAAATCGCCGCAAAACGGCTGACATCTATCGGACGTGACAAAATGGTCGATGACATATCTGTGATTAAAGGCACATTGCCAACATCGGGCGGCGTATGCATTTCTAAACCGTTAATGGTTTCATTAGCCGCATAATGCACATAAGCTGCATCAGGATTTAATAACCATGTCGTGGGGTCAGCAATAGTTGTAAATTTATTAGCTGTTGAATCTGTTACAATATTAACACTGCAATAACGTTTTGCTTCTGCAATGGCTTTTTGTGACCAAATGCCCGTATTAAAATAATCCGCTTGGGTTTTACCACACAATAAATTCAATGGAATCATAGAAAACTGGCTGGATGCACCGCCCTGTAAAAACATCACTCGATAATTTGTGGGAATGGCGAGCAACTCGCGTAAATCAGCATCCGCCTCTTCGGCAATTTGGGTAAATTCTTTTCCTCGATGGCTCATTTCCATCACTGACATGCCCGTACCGCGCCAATCTAACAACTCCGCTTGCGCTTGTTCTAATACCGCCATCGGTATCATCGCAGGACCTGCACTAAAATTATAAGGGCGTGACATCATGAAACTATCCTTAAAAAAACAAATGAATGAAATCCTATTGAAAAACCGCCTTACTTGGCTATATCAATGGTGAACAAAAACCAGTTACACAAACGAGGTTAGATATGAACAAGTTTTTATTCCCCACATTATTTATGCTTTATGCCCTGCCTTCAAGCACTCTAGCGGCATGCCCAAAAACTTTAGATTTTGATGTACGTCCCTTAACAGGTGATAAAACCATTAATCTGTGCGAAGCCTATCAAGGAAAAGTTGTGTTGATTGTCAATACTGCCAGCAAATGCGGTTTTACCCCACAATATGAGGGCTTAGAAGCACTCTATCGTCAATATCGAGAACAAGGGCTTGTTGTATTGGGCTTTCCTTCCAATGATTTTGGTGGACAAGAACCGGGCAGTGAACAAGAAATTCAGAGTTTTTGCCGTTTAACCTACGGTGTAGAATTTCCTATGTTTGAAAAAATGAGCGTTAGCGAAAAAAATCCACATCCATTTTACCAACTGTTAGCCAGTTTGGCAGAAGAATATCCACGCTGGAATTTCCATAAATATCTTTTAGATAGACAAGGAAAATTAGTTGGCAGCTATTCTAGCCGTGTTAAACCAGATGACCCACAATTGATTACAACGATTGATGCTTTGTTAAAACAGCAATTATCCGAATAACTTAATAGGTTTTAACCCTAAAATTTGTCGGATTTCGAATTTTGCGCTGTTTCAAAAAAACCCGTTACACAAACGGATAACGCCGCGTTAAACGGTGGTATCCGTATTAATTCCGTGCGTATTTTAGTCTAACTCAAACAATGCCGATTTACCCGCTCGGTAAAATCCGACAAAATAAGGCCTTTAAATAATCCGTTTCAGGAATCGCAGGATGAATGGGATGGTCAGCCGCTTGATGTCCTTGCCCTAAGATTTGTACGTGACGGTCTATGTGTCGCCCTGTTGACCGCACCACTTCCATTAACGTTTCCCGTGCAAGATGCAGTGAACAAGAAGCAGAAACTAAAATTCCTTCGCGACTTAATAATTGGGTCGCCATTTGATTAATGCGATGATAAGCCTGCTCTCCTGCTTTTTGGTCCTTACGCCGTTTGATAAACGCTGGAGGGTCTAAGACAATCACATCAAACTTTTCCCCTTCTTGCCGTAAATGGCGCAATAGCTCAAATGCGTCGCCTTGAGCCGTTTTGACACGGTCAGCGACACCATTCAATTCAGCATTATTTTTTAGCCACGTTAATGCTCTTTCCGAACTATCCACACACAACACATCACTTGCACCAGCAACAGCAGCCTGAATGCCCCACGCGCCGCAGTAGCTAAACACATCTAACACCCGCAAACCTTGCACATAACGTGTAAATTCCGCACGGTTTTGCCGATGGTCATAAAACCAACCTGTTTTCTGCCCTTCTAATACAGGCACGTGAAATTTAACGCCATTTTCTTCTATAAAAACATTTTTGGGCAATGTTCCCTTTACCACTTCTACGTAATTTTCCAACCCTTCTAACAAGCGTGAACCTGTATCATTGCGTAATACAATCGCACGTGGTTGTAAAACTTTATCTAATGCCTCGATAACCTCTTGTTTTACTAATTCCATGCCTGCCGTTGTAATTTGCACAACCAACACGTCATCAAAACGGTCAACAATTAAACCCGATAAATAATCCCCTTCTCCAAAAACGAGGCGGTAAAAAGGTTTTTTAAATAAACGTTCTCGTAGAGATAGCGCGATGTTCAACCGATGCACTAGTAAAGAACGGCTTAAGGTTATTTGTGGGTCACGACTGACAATACGGACGCAAATCAGCGAATGGGGATTGATATAACCTGTACCGATAGGTTTTTCATCTGCTGTATGAATAATAACAGCTTGTCCCGCGCTAAAACTGGTGAGTGGCGATTTAACGGTATCAACTTCGTTGCTATAAATCCATAAATGACCTGCTCGTAAGCGGCGGTCGGCATGTTTTCTTAAAAAAATAGGGGTTAATGACATAGTATAAATCAGGCGGGAAAAGTAGCAGAAAGGAATGGAATTATAACAGGTGACGTAAAATAGCTTTAGCTATTTTATTTTTATACATAATTTTTAAAAAGTTAAGTGATAATTACCCATTAAATATTAAAACCTGTCTAAAGCAGAATTTACCGAGTGATGAAAATCGTTAAATTATTTAATAATCAATAGATTATAATTATCAAAGTGTCATCCGTCCTGAGCATTCTGATTCAGACAATTTTTTATTAATCTCAATAAATTATTCGCACATTCTTTTCGCCAATCAACGCCTTTAGCTGCGTAACCAGCGCGTCACTCGGTTTGATTTTCCACGCTTGTCCCAGTTGAATATCAACTTTTGCATCGGTGCGCATGTATTCAATCCAAACAGGAACTTGTCCTTGTCTATGGGGGTTTAAAATATCTATCAGCGATTGGACTAACGCATTATTTTTAGCCTGTTCAGGATAAATACTCATCGTTAAATGGCGAGCATAGGTTTCACGGGCTTCTGCTAACGTTAAAACCGTTGTCGCCGTCATACTATAACCACCTGTAAAATCATCGTCGCGAATTTCACCCTCAGCAATCAGCAAACAATCTTTTGCCAATTTATCTTTAGCGGCGTTATAAATCTCTGAATAAACTAAAACATCTAAACGAGCCGTATTGTCATCTAAGGTTAAAGAGGCCATGCGCCCCCGTCGGCTATTTATCGTGCGGACACCAATGATTAAACCTGCAACTTTTGCCGTTTGATATTTATCTGTTGGGCGAACTGCGGATAAACGTGTTGGAACTAATTGACTAATTTCAGCAAGATATTGATTAATAGGATGTCCGCTTAAATACAAACCTAAACTGTCTTTTTCCCCTTCTAAGCGTTCAATCTCTGACCAATCAGCAACATCAATAAAGGGTGGATTATCAGGTTCATCCGTCGTTTTAGGCGCGCCACTCATACCAAAAATATCATTTTGTCCGATACTACTATTTGCAACATGGCGTTCTGCCAGTTTTATCGCTGTGTCCAATGACGCGCTCATAACAGCACGATTTGGTGCAAGTTTATCCAATGCACCTGCTTTGGTTAAGGCTTCTAAAACCCGCCGATTGGCTTTGCGTAAATCCACACGCCGACAAAACTCAAATAAATCCTTAAATTTTCCGTTTTTATTACGTTCATTAATAATGCCTTCTAACGCGCCCTCACCAACGCCTTTAATCGCGCCCAACCCATAACAAATAGCTCGATTTTGGTCATCAGTAACCGTAAATTTATATTCAGATTCATTAACATGCGGCGGTAAAACCTTTAACCCCATTTCACGGCACGCATCAATCAACATTACAACTTTATCAGTGTTATCCATGTCGGAGGATAACACCGCCGCCATAAAGGCCGCAGGATGATGGGCTTTTAGCCACGCAGTTTGATAGGAAATCAGTGCGTAAGCAGCAGAGTGGGAGTTGTGAACAATTAAATCATTGGCAATAAAATTATGCGTGTCGTCCACTTCTAAATCATAAGTCATTGCATTACCAACAGGTATGATGCTGATAATTTCTTCCCAAAAAATATCGGGCGTGAATGTATTATTTCGCGTTTGTGTGCTGTTAAGTTGTGCAAGCGACGGTTGCCCTAAACATTGCACGCGATAACTTTCTAAATCTGTTGTAATTTGGCTAACGATGGCAAAGCGCAGGAGTAAATGTTGTAGTTGATGGGCTAGTATTAACGATTTAACGATAAAAAAAGACTGATTATTACCAAATTTTATGCTGTATTTACCCAGTAAAAGGGCTAAACAGGGTTGATTTAGACGGAAAACGGTGGATGGAAATGCAGTTGTTTCATTGGCAAGGTCGTTTAACTGGGATTCGTCAGCGGTTTCTTGTCCTGCAAGGGGTAAGTAGCTGGGGGCGGCGATATGTTGCCCTGCCTGTAGCTGTTCTAGGGCTTGCCAGCCATTAGCGGTTAAAAAAGGATGATTAGCCGTTGCTGTAACCTGTTTGCCCGTGCTGGTCGTGAGGGTGAAAACAGGTTTTATACCGTTTTCCATTACTTGCACTACATGGCTTTTGCCAATTTTCTTATCGGTTTGTAGGCTTAGAACGTGGCTTAAACCGTGTTGATAAAGCTGTTCTATGCGGTGCAATTCACCGGTGTTGGGGTCAGCAATGAGGGTTTCACCCGTGAGACATTTATTAAATCCATAGCCTGCAAATTTTTCCACTAAGTCAAATACATAACCTGCTGTATCTGCTTTAATTTGATTAGTTACCGCACCATCGATGAAACCTGTGCGTTGTTTTGCCATTTCTTCAGGCTTTTTCTTCCCCATTGCGCGGCGTAATAAGTCCGCACCGCCTAGTGTGTAGCCTGACAAAACCTGTGCAATTTGCATTACTTGCTCTTGATAAACAATAACCCCATACGTTGGCTTAAGAATCCCGACAAGCCCTTGGTTATTATCTAAATCTGCATGTAAGTATTCTATTTTTTCCCGTCCATGCTTCCGATTAATAAAATCATCTACCATGCCTGATTGTAAAGGGCCTGGGCGAAATAGCGCGACTAACGCAACAATATCTTCAAAACAATCGGGTTGTAGGCGTTTGATTAATTCTTTCATACCGCGCGATTCCAATTGAAACACGGCGGTTGTATTGGCTTTTTTTAATAAATCATAAGTGGGGGCATCATCTAGCGGGATTTGTATGATGTCTAATGGGGTATCGATGTAGGAATTAATAATTTCTAATGCCCATTTAATAATCGTTAGCGTCCGCAAGCCTAAAAAGTCGAACTTGACCAAACCCGCTTCTTCCACATCACTTTTATCAAATTGGGTGACTAAACCGCCTTCTTTTTCTTCACAATATAGTGGGGAAAAATCGGTTAAAACGGAGGGAGAGATAACGACCCCCCCCGCATGTTTACCTACGTTACGGGTTAATCCTTCTAATTTCCTACCCATATCAATGAGTTCACGGACTTCTTCTTCTTGTTCATAGCGAGTGCGTAAGGTTTCTTCTACTTCTAAGGCTTTTTCTAGTGTAATTCCGATTTCAAAGGGAATTAGTTTGGCAATTTTATCCACAAATCCATAGGGATGGTCGAGTACACGTCCTACGTCGCGCACGACGGCTTTTGCTGCCATTGTGCCATAGGTAATAATTTGGGAAACTTTATCATGTCCATATTTATCTGCGACATAGCGAATAACGGTATCTCGTCCTTCCATGCAAAAATCAATATCAAAGTCGGGCATGGATACCCGTTCAGGATTTAAAAATCGTTCAAACAGTAAATCGTAGGGTAATGGGTCTAAATCTGTTATTTTTAAGGCGTATGCAACCAGTGAGCCTGCACCTGAACCGCGCCCCGGTCCAACGGGAATGTTGTTATCTTTTGCCCATTGAATAAAGTCAGCAACGATTAAAAAATAGCCGGGAAACCCCATGTTGATAATAACGTCTAGCTCGATTTGTAAGCGTTCATCGTAGGGTTTGCGCTGTTTGGCGAAATCAGCTGAATGGCTATCAAATTGTTTTAACATGCGTTCTTCTAATCCACGCGCGGCTTGCTCACGGAAAAATTCATCCATGTTTTTGCCTTCGGGAATAGGGAACAGGGGTAAAAAAGGTTTACCGAGAGAGAGTTCTATATTGCAGCGTTGTGCAAGTTGCCATGTATTTTCAATTGCTTCTGGAATATCTGAGAATAATTCCGCCATTTCTTCGGGCGTGCGTAAGTATTGTTCGGGGCTGTAATTTTTGGGACGGTTGGGGTCGGTAATGGTGCGCCCTTCATGTATGCACACGCGGATTTCATGCGCATCAAAATCGCTTTTGTCTAAAAAGCATACGTCATTGGTCGCAACAACGGGCGTTTGTGTTGCTAAGGCTAGTTCAACCGCAGCATGTAGATAAGTTTCTTCGTTAACGCGCCCTGTACGCATGAGTTCTATATAAAATCTGTCAGGAAACAGTGTTTTCCATGCGTTTAGATGTTGTTGGGCAACGTTGGTATTTCCATTGATTAAGGCTTGTCCAATATTGCCATATAGTCCACCCGATAGGGCGATTAATCCTTCTGTTGCACCGACTAACCAATCCCAATGAATATAGGGAACACCTTTTTGTTGTCCTTTGATGTAGGCATCGGAAACAAGGCGAGTGATATTTTTATAGCCTTGTTTATCTTGGCAAAGTAGTAAAATACGGGAGCTTTCACCGCTGGGATGTAGGATGAACGCATCAACGCCTGCAATGGGTTTTATGCCTGCGGATTGTGCGGTTTTAACGAATTTGACGAGTCCGAATAAATTATTCAGGTCGGTCATTGCAACGGCGGGCATTTCTGCCTTTTCTACCGCTTTAATCAAGCCCTTAAGACGAATAAGGCTATCGACAAGAGAGTATTCTGTGTGGCAACGAAGGTGAATAAAACGGGACATGGTAGCAAATGGGCGTGCAGGAAAAATGGGGCTTAGTGTAGCCTTTTTAGGTTGAAAAATGTAAGGGTGAATTTATTTATTCATTGATATTCTTATATTTCTAAAAATTTCCCCGTGCTTGCTTGCCAAGCTGCTATGGGTACTATCGCTGGAAATGGTGTTATCCATCTTTTTCATTCGCCATCCTACACGGGTTATCATTTCTTTCATTAACCATTGTAATCAATCCTTAAAAGTTATAAAGTGTTTTATAATGCTGAATTATATGATAAATAAATAGAAAGCTGTTCATAATCTATAAAAAACGCTATAAACTAGGGTAGAGAAAAAGTAGTGTTAAAGATAAAAAAGATAAATGTAATCATGTCCTCAATCAGGATTTTCAACATTGACAGCTATAAAAAACTGTTGCATTGATAATTCTGTTTCAGACCGTCTCTCATTAAGAAAATGACTTATGCTTACTAGGCACTACCCAGTTATCAAATAATCGGCTTATGTTAGCCAACGAATCGCCTTCGCTATTCTTGCCCTCATTTTAAATATATACGCATTATGACAACTCATATTCATAAAACCGCGCTAGTCCCTTATTTAGTTCATGATATGTACGCACTGGTTAGTCGGATAGAAGATTATCCCGATTTTTTGCCATGGTGTAAGTCAACCCGTGTGCTTTCTACTCAGGGGACAGAAGTTAATGCAAGTATTACGATGGGGCGCATAGGATTGGATAAGTCGTTTACTACACGTAACGTATTAATCCCTAATACATCTATTGAAATGCACTTGATGGAAGGCCCTTTTAGTCATTTATATGGTAAATGGCTGTTTGAGCCTTTGGGTAATGAGGGGTGTAAAATTACATTAGATATGCAATTTGAGATTTCTAATCCTTTGCTACGTATTAGTTTAAAACCTATTTTTACTAAAATAGTAGATACATTAATGGATTCGTTTATTCAACAAGCCTATGAACGGTTTAATACGGTCTAGCGTTATAGGAGTTTGCAATGGATACCCTCATTCACATTGAAGTGGCATACGCGAAACAGGCAGAACAGGCAATTATTCCATTGACCGTGCCAAATAATACAACTGCCGAACAAGCAATTGAATTATCTAATATTAAAACTCGTTTTCAGGAAATTGATTTAACACAACAAAAAATTGGTATTTTTAGTAAAATCTGTGCATTAGATACAGTATTACAAGAAGGTGATAGGGTAGAAATTTATCGTCCTCTGATTGCTGATCCTAAACTTGTTCGCAAACAGCGGGCAGATGAGGGGAAAAAAATGAAAAAAGGAGGCGGGGATATCTAACGCAGTAGGTGCGACAACTGTCGCACCATTACATATTCCAACGGTCACAAAATATATTTATTTCTGTTCTGCTGGTTTAGTGGGTTCAATAGCCGATGGTGTAGGCGTAGGTGTTGTTTCTGGAACAGTCTTAGGCGTGGTTTCTGTTGTTGGTTTTGCCGTTGCCTTCATTGCTTTGTATTCTTTTTCTGCTAAATAATCCACGACTTTTAGTAGATTGTCATATCCGCCCGCTTTATCGCTAGATAATAAATACTTACCATTCACCACGATAGCAGGAACACCAGTCGCGCCATAGCCGACACTTAACACATTTGCCCGTCGCATTTTGCTATCTACGCTAAAAGAACTGAACGTCTTTTTAAAGTCGTCCTCGCTCACTCCATTTTCCGTAAATACCGCCATAATAGAAGCTTCATCAGACAATTTACGCTTTTGCACGTGAATGGCGTTAAATAATGCTGTGTGTAATTTACTCACAACGCCTAATGTCTCGGCGGTATAAAAAGCCTTTGCGTGTAACGCCCAATTATTGTTAAAGACTGCAGGCACATGCACATAGTCGATATAATCTGCCTTCTTGGCTGACCATGCTTGTAAATACGGTTCAAACGCAAAACAATGTGGGCAACCGTACCAAAACAGCTCTGCAACTTCTACTTTGTCACTATTTGCAGTAGGTTGAGGGGGATTGATTAACGTGTAAGCATCCTTGTATAGCTCTTCTTCTGCATGAGCAACAGGTAACACGGCATTTATACCAATAAAACCAATGGTAAATAATTGTAATAACCAACGTTTCATAAATTTTTCCTATCCTAATGATGAACAATATCAGTTTATCGCTAAATCTCAGTTTACCATACTCATGTTTAAGAAAATGCGGGTTACAAAATTGTAATACAGTCATCAGTTTGCCTGTTTTACTGCGGTTACATAATGTGGATTTTCATCAGCGAGGACAATGCCTTTTTCTGAACTAACCATCGGGATAACATGATATTCCAATGCCTCATCATCCGTAGAGTAAATGTGCCAAATCAATGCAAAACAAACAATAGGCTCAAAACTATCCGCCCCATTTTGATCTCGAAAAACCGCCTGCCAACCGTCCGCAGGCATGATTTGCATAATTTTACGTTTACGCATGTTTTTTCCTCATAAATAATTTAGAAAAAATGAGTTCATTTCTAAAATAGATAAATAATCCTACGCGCATGACAAAAAATCGTTATTAAGAATGATTTGTTATAACAAACAGCGTAGATAGAGCCTGTTTAGAATCTTTCGTTACCTGCTTACAACAAGAAACAAAAAAGGTAAGATACTTAAGTGTTTTTCCGTATTGTTTAAAGTATAAATATATTGCCGTCAGAGATACATCACTATGCGTTCATTTTAAAAGTACGTAGAATAAGTTTTTTTCAAACCGTATAATCAAGCTAATCCTTATTTTTTAATCAGTAATCTTGCGAACCATTCAACATCCCTGATGATCCCTTTAGAGAAAATTATTGTTCTCAGTAAAGTACCTTTGTTTTCTACGCTAAAAACGGAAGATATTCATAGAATATCGACCATTGCGAGCGAAGAAGCATACGAAGATGGTCACACTTTATTTTATGAAGGGGACGTAGGCGATAGACTGTACATTGTGGTTACAGGACAGGTGACAATTTTAAAAAATAAAGGGGGAATGGAAATACCTATTGCAACCTTAAAAGAAAACGACTTTTTGGGTGAGCTCGCATTGTTTGATGCAGAAACACGCACAGCAACAGCTCGTTGTAGTGGGTCTAGTACATTTTTAGTGATAGACCGTAATGATATGGAGCAGTTAGCACACGAATATCCTGCCATTGCGTTTGGTTTTATTAAAGTATTGATTAGTCGTATGCGTGGTATGCTAAACAATACCAAAAATTAGAGTCTTAAGTCATGCCAGTTAAACTCACGCGTTTATTAAGTAGCTTATTCTCGATTAAACCCAACGAGTGGGATGGTGTTGTTTATTTTTTTCTCGTTTTTCTCGTCTTTTCTTTTGGAGCAAGTTTTGCCCGCAGTATTGGTATGGCATTGCTCATTCAAAACCTGCCCGGTCAACTGCCTTTAATGTTCATTTTAATCGACCTTTCTGTCATGGTCGGTTCTATTACTTATGCAAAATACACTAAAAAAATCAGTGGATTATATATTTTAAAGTTTTTCTTTGTCGCAATGGCAATCTTTGCGTTTATTATTCAATGCTTACTCATAATCGTTCTAAACTGGCTGCCCTCATTTACATGGATTTATGGACTCTTTTTTGTCGGATTTTTCTTTTTCTATGTATTGATTTTTATTCATATTGGTAGCGTTGTTGCCTCTTATTTTAATGCCGTGCAGGTTAAGCGCGTTACAACCGTGATTAATGCAGGTATTCCGATTGGCGGTACACTGGGCGGTTTAGTGCTAGTCACCTGTTTAAACATATTTCATCTCCCGCCAAACTATCTTATTTTAGTCTTAGGATTATCTTGTTTAGGCGTTATAGGCTTACTTAAAATTATTAGTACGCGTTTAAGCCCTGTCCGCTCTAGTGTTTCAGAAACACGAGGTAATAATAAAACCCCTTTCCGTGAGCTAGTCAGTGCTTTTAAATATATTATAAACTCGCGTCTTATGATTTTTATGTCATTAGGGCTTATATTCTTTGTTATTGCTAATAAATTACTAGAATATCAATATCAAGTTATTATATATCCATCTATTTATCCTGATACCACATCACGCGCTTCTTTTTTCGCCTTTTACGAAATTTTTGCCAATTTAACCTGGCTATTTATTCAACTCTTTGTAACATCACGCCTGATTGTTGGCTTGGGTGTTGGCGTTACCAATCTCATCTATCCCGTTCTTGCTGCAACAGTGAGTGTCGGCTTATTAATGTATTTCTATTGGAATCCCTACACCCCGAATGCTGTAGATAATAATTTGTTTTTAATGTTATTACTTGCTGTAACCACACAATTTGTTAATCAAGAAATGCGCGGGGCATTACGTACACCTGCAAATAATTTATTGTTTAATGCAATTCCCCCCAATCAATGGGGAGTTAATAAGGCCTTTTTAAATGGCATTATTTTTCCCTTTTCTACCACGATTGCGGGTGGCTTTTTAATCTTTATGACGGGAGATAGCCATTTTTTAAGCATAACGCAACTAAGTTACGTTTTACCCGCTATTGCCTTAATCGCTTCCGTACTGGGTATTTTCATTGCTTTCCCCCAATGGTCGGCTTATAACGATGGTGTGTTTGGTTTACTCAATCGTGAGTTATTTGACCGTAATATTGAAATCGGTTCTGGTAAAAATAGTGACTTACGTTCTGTTATTGATGAAAAACTCAATAGCCACGATTCACATCATGTTATTGCTGCATTAGAAATGATACGCCTTTTACAATTGAGTCAATTTAGTAACCAAGTTGGTAATTTAATGCTCAAAGTGCAGCGCATGGAAATTGAAGAAACAAAACCGTTAGAATTAGAAGCCAAACACTTTGAAATAGATTCAAAACGATTGAAAAATGAGGCAAAACATTTACCCGCAGGTTCAACAGAACGGATTGAAATAGAAGAACAAGTAACGATTAGTCGGAATAAATTAAATCAAACACGCAATTTATTAGCGTCGATAAAAAGTAGTCATTTTGATATTAAAAAACATTGCCTTGATACGCTTGCAGTTTTGCCACAATCGCATACGAATGCAAGCTATTTTGCCGAAATGTTACACGTTGAAACAGATCCCGTTATTTTGGCAATCGCTTTAAAGCATCTCTCTCTTTTTAATAATGTTAATTTAAACGCTCAAGTAGAAAAATTTTTATCCCACAGTACATCACAGGTATTTATAGAAGCGGCGTTATGTTTACATAAACATCCTGATTATCGAGGAAAAAAAGGGGTTGCCGATAAAATTTTACACCGCCTGCAAGAAAATCGAAATTCATCAGAATTACCCTTATATTTGTACGCATTAGGTGAACTAAAACAACAGCAATATATTTTCTATTTGTTGCCTTATTTAGATAGTAATCCGCGCCCTGATGTTCAGCTAGCGGCGTTGATGGCTTATATGCGTATGTTAGAAGGACAATTAGACCCTTATAAAGATCGATTAATCACTGCGTTATCCTCTGAAGATAATCGTATGCGAATCACGGCATTACAAGCCTTAAAAGAGTGTCAACCGCTGACTGATTGGACAACCGTTATTGAGTTGTTGGGTGCAAAAGACCATGCCGTTGTGAATGAGAGTAAAGAGTTATTACGCTTAAGTTTAGGGGTTTGTCGTAATGCTTTAGTAAAACAACTCTTTACAGAGGATATATCCGTTCAACAACGCTTTGAAATTTTGTCTTTGGTTTATTCCCGTCTGAATGAGTTACAAAAAGAACGGTTGCGACAAATGGCGGATAAAGCCTTACAGACATTTATTTGTTTAAATTGTTTGATTCGCTTACATCGCCAAGCAGAAAAAAACGGTAAAGCACATGATTTAATTACTAAATTGTTAGAAGAAATGGCGGAAAACCAGATTTTACATATCCTAACGGTTATTACTTACGAAACAGAAGGGAATTTAGAATTTTTTCAACGGGTAACGCGCGGTTTATTATCTGGCAGTCGGGCAAATCAAGGCAATGCATTAGAAGTTTTATTAAATGCAGGTGAAAAGTTTTTAACTGAGCGTATTGTAAAGTATTTTGATGAGCGATTTACCGATATTCAGGCTTATCATCGGGTGCATCTTTTATTGTATGGTGAACCGTTAGAAATTACTGTGGATAATTATGAAATACACATGTTTGCATTAAAAAATGATTTGCTTAAAGCATGTTTGTTTTATAACTATAAAGATCAGGCAAAAATGCCACGTTTGGTATTGACAAAAAAATCCCGCGAATTGTTGATTGATAAACCACGTAAAGCCGTTGCAGCTTAGTCATGTGGGTTAGTTTGTGTCTGTTTGTTTAATTTTACTATTTTGTGAGTTCTGATTCGGGTAACGCATATCCTCAACATTATTTTCATGCGTTATATTTGATTTAATAAACTATTTTGCAGGGAATTGTACATGTTATCAGAAAATGCTAAAGCGATTGTTAAGGCAACAACGCCCGTTTTAAGAGAGAAAGCGGTAGAAATCGCAACCAGAATGTATGACATACTCTTTACACAACATCCTGAACTCAAATTATTATTTGTGAATGCACCACAAGCCCAGCCAACGGTATTAGCACAGGCGATTATCGCTTATTGTAACAATATTGATAATTTGGGGGCTTTAACGGGTGCAATCGGAAAAATTACTGATAAACACGTGGTAACGCAGGTAAAAGCTGAGCATTATCCGCTCGTAGGGGCAGCATTACTGCAAGCGATTCGTGATGTATTGGGGAGTGCAGCAACCCCCGAGATTATTAACGGTTGGGCTGAGGCTTATCAGTTTTTAGCGGATGTGCTGATTAAAATAGAACAAGAAAAGTATGCAAAACTGGGATAGTTTGTATTGCTTATAGCTGTTAACTCAGTGGCGAATTTAATTCGCCCTTTGTTTTATTTATGTTTGGCATAGTCGTTCGATCATCGTTATTAGATGTTTTAAGGTAATGGGTTTGCTTAAGTAGTCGGTCGCGCCAATGGCAAGACATTTTTCACGGTCACCCGGCATTGCCATTGCGGTTAGAATAACAATGGGAATATGTGCAGTTTTCACATTTGCACGGATTTGTTGGGTAACAGACAAACCATCTAACTCAGGTAGTTGAATATCTAGTAAAATTAAATGTGGTGCTTGTGTTTGCGCCCACTGTAGAGCCTGTGTACCTGTTTCTGCTAGGGTTACGTTGTAGCCAATGTTTTCTAAATAGTCGCAAAGTCCTTGCGCAGTAATGATGTTATCTTCAACCAGTAAAATGTTTATTTGGGTTGCTGGGCGAATAACAGTATGTTTTTGTTCTATAAGTGCTGTATTAGTTTGTTGTTTTTCTAAGTCTGTTTGCCAAGGTAAGCCAACAATAAAATGGCTACCAAAGAGCGGTTCGCTAGCGACATTAATGCTACCACCGTGTAATTTCACCAGATGATAGACCAGATTTAACCCCAAGCCTGTCCCTTCATATTCTTTATTTTCCTTTTTATTCAGTTGGACAAACGCGGTAAATAGGCGTTTTTGATCCTCAAGGGAAATGCCAATTCCTGTATCCCAAACAGTAAAAAATATTTGTTTTTGTGCGGCATTAGTGTGTACTTTTAACCCAATTGTGCCTTTAACAGGGGTGAATTTAATGGCGTTATTTAAAAGATTGACGAGTATTTGCTTGAGTCGTCGTTCATCGCTGTAGAGCATTAAGCCAATTTCAGCAATGTCAAAATGTAGTTGTTGTTTTTTCTGATGCGCCATTTGTCGAACAAGACGTAAACTGGCTTGGCAAACGGGTTCAACAGCAAGAAGTTGTAAATTGAGTTCTACTTTATCGGCTTCAATTTTGGCGAGGTCTAAAATATCGTTGATGAGTGAAAGTAGATGTCGTCCACTTTCTTCAATGACATGTAGAAAATGTTGCTGTCGGCTATTGAGTTCGCCATACGTGCCTTCTTGCAACCCTTCAGCAAGAATGAGGAGTGAATTAAGTGGGGTACGGAGTTCATGGCTCATATTTGCAATAAATTCCGTTTTGGCACGACTGGCAATTTCCGCGCTTAATTTACGGCGGTTAGCATCTTCCGCGCTCAGATGCGCAATAACACCATGTATTTTATTGGCAATGGTTTCTATTGCATGGCGACTATTGGGGGAAATATGTTGGTAGATATGGGAGGCGAGTTGCATTGCACCAATAATTTTGCCTTCATTTTGTATAGGTAGAATAGCCGTTGCTTGCAACCCTTCGCTGGCTAAACAGGCGATACGTGCGAGGGGTAAATCCTTAAAGTGGGCATAGAGTGAATGTCCTGCCTGTGTTAGCTGTGCTTCTACGCTGTTTGCAGGGTAGTAGTGCGTTTTAGCAACAAAGGTGTCGGTTAGCCCTGTATGTGCAATAAGGGATAAATCACCTGATTCGGGGTGTGAAAGATAGACACCACCGCAGTCAATTTCGCGAATTTGACAGCAGGCTTCTAAAATTTGTTGGCTCGCGCTGCTTAAATCGGTTGCCGTGATAAGATTAAAACTAAGATCGCGTTGAATACGTAATAAATTTTCCGCGTGTTTACAGTCACTTATATCAGTAAAACTTGTAAAAATTTTATCTACCTGTGTGTTATCACCGCTTAAAATCGGTAAACTTTCCACTCGTACATAAAGTAATTCTTTATTGACGGCACAAATAATTTCTAGCTCACAGAGTTGGCGGTTTTTCTGCTGGCATAAGGTTTGTATGTGTTGATGAAAAACGGATTGTGATGGCTTGGTTAAATAAGAAAAAAGCGATTCATTTTTAGTAAAATATGGCTTTATCCCCAATAGTTGTGTAGCTCTTAAATTGGTTTCTAAAATATCACCCTGTATATTAAGAGTGAAATAGGCAACAGGGGTGAAATTATATAAGTCAAAATATCTGTTTTTCAGTGCTGCAAAAGCATCCTGTGTTTGACGTAATACTTCGTTTTGCGTTTCTAATTTAATTTTATTCGTACTAAGTGCTTGAAGTAGAGCGGTCATTTCATCTGCATGAATCATAACTTCTGTTTGTCCGTTAGTCCGCTGTTGAAGCGATAACTCAGCTCTTGCGTAAATATCATCTATGGACATAGTTTATTATCCCTCAGTTAAAGAGAAGTCGTAAAAACGCATAACCCATAGTTGTTAAAATCGCTTGATAGTTATATGCCCATCCACAAAACGAGGACACAATAAATCGGGCATTTGCATAATGAATAATAGCAATGACAGATGAATACCTGATTATTTTTCACAATGATAATACATTAACGCAATGATGTAGATTAAAAACGTGATTCATTAACCTAATTTTTATAAGGTAATCACACCTTCAGTTTAGTATGTTAAACCGTTTTCTGTTTTTTTAGGAAATTAACAATGTCACCACTCAATATTCGTATGGAACATGCTGTTCAAGAAATGTTGGAGTTTAATAAAAAACTGGGAGAAGGGTTAAAAACGCTTGCAGACATTACCGACATAGATATAGGCTCAACCCCTAAAGAAGCGGTTTATAAAGAAGATAACTTAGTGTTATACCGCTACAAACCGATTGTTGACAATCCAAACCCTATCCCTCTACTAATTATCTACGCGCTCGTAAATCGCCCTTATATGTTAGATTTACAAGCCAATCGCTCCACAATTCGTGGCTTACTAGAAACAGGACAAGATGTTTACCTAATTGATTGGGGCTATCCTGACGAGGCAGACCGCTATTTAACCTTAGAAGATTATATTCATGGTTACATACACCGTTGTGTTAAAACACTTTGTAAACGACATGGAATTAATAAAGTTAATGTCTTAGGCGTGTGTCAAGGCGGAACACTAAGCGTTTGTTACAGCGCGTTATATCCGCAAAAAGTTAAAAACTTGATTACGATGGTAACACCTATTGATTTTCATACCCCTGATAACCTACTCAGCCACTGGTTAGAAAAAATTGATGTTGATTTGTTAGTGGATACAATGGGAAATATTCCCGGCGAACTATTAAACTGGACGTTTTTGTCCATGAAACCCTTCCGTCTAACAGGACAAAAATATTTAGAAATGGTGGACAGCTTACATAACACCGAAGCCGCTAAAAACTTTTTACGCATGGAAAAATGGATTTTTGATAGCCCCGACCAAGCAGGTGAAGCATTTCGCCAATTTACCAAATGGTTCTTTCAACAAAACGCCTTGATAAATAACAAACTTATCATAGGTGAAAAACGCGTTGATTTACAAAATATTACAATGCCCATACTCAATATTTATGCAACAGAAGATCATATCGTTCCACCCAAAGCCGCCATTGCCTTAAAAAAACTGGTTAAAAGCACAGATTATCAAGAACTCGCACTCAAAGCAGGACACATTGGCATTTATGTCAGTGAACGCGTACAAAAAACCATGCCCAACACGATAGGAAGCTGGCTAGACACACATGATTAAATTCTCAATAAAATGAATAATAATGAAAACTCGGCTACATTTTCCACACAATTTACTATTATCATTAGTATCTGATTGCTAGCAATCCTGCCAGCTATATAAAGAGATTACTTCCATCCACTGGTTTACAAAAGGAGTTTATATCGTGTTTAAGCGTGTTTTAGGGCTACTACCTTTTATTCTTTTCAGTCTGCCAAGCTACGCGGATAACTTGGACAAAGTACAACAAGCCCTTGAAAAAAAATTACAAGCTGCACGTGAGGCAACCTCAAACAAGCGTTTTTATAACGAAGGGGGTAAATGTCTGGACATAGGCGGAAACCCAAATGAAGCAGGCACAAACGTGCAAATATGGGATTGTAATGATGCCCCCAATCAAAAATGGCGACTAGAAGGTGGAAAGCTCATTAACGAAGCGGGTAAATGCCTAGATGCGGGGGGTGATGTGAAAAAAGCAGGCACAAACGCCCAAATCTGGGGATGCAATGACGCACCCAATCAACAATGGCGATTAGAAGGCGGACGCTTGGTTAATGCGGGTGGAAAATGCCTAGATGTGGGTGGTGATATTAATAAAGTGGGTACAAATGTCCAAATTTGGGATTGCAATGACGCACCCAACCAGAAATGGCATTGGTAACAAATTATCGTAACGTATTTTAGAACAGGGATGAATTCATTCATTCCTGTTTGTTAAGATTAATGAAATTAAGAGCTTACTTATTGAAAAATGCTGACTTAATTAAACAGCACGTTGTGGCGTATAGCTTATTTAGGCAACTGCGCGAGTAGTTAAAACAAGTACGGTACTTATTTTAGAGAGGATTTAAGCGGAGAATTTTTTCTCTAGCAACTGTTTTATTTCTAATAATTGCTCTTTAACTAATGGGTAATCATTGGTAAGTTTAGCTACACTGTTTTGAAGCTGTTGTATATCTTCTTTTAATTTATTGTCTGAGGAGATGTTTTCCTCAACCATACGGGTAGTGATAGAAAAACACAACTTTCTTAGCCTCAACTCAAGGTTTTGACTAAGCGTTAAATTAGATACTCTTATTTTATTTAAGGAGTTTTTAGCTAATTTATAATAATATTTACTATCTTCTATACTCATTCCTAATCCATTGTTTATTTCGAGTTTACGCACAAAAAACTCGAACGCATGAATGTAAAAGCGTTCACTTGACTTCAATAATTTAAATGTATTGTTCCACCAAAACAAAGCTTCTGGATACTTTTTTTGTTTGCAAAAAACATCAATTACTCCAAAGGCTAATACATATTTATATTTTGAACAATTAGGTAATTGTTGAACTATATCGATAAGCGAGAAGTCAACTTGTTCTAATCCTTCTAATAATATTTTTTCTGCTTCGAAATAACTTTTTTGTAATATGTAACCATATACCAGCTTATAGAGCTTTTGTGTGAGAGAAACTAGAAGTTCTTTTGCATCTATGCTGATACTATTTGTTTTTTTGCATATTAGATTTAATTGTCCAAAAAAATACGTATCATTTAATAAGTAAGTCTCCATGCGTGAATAGTTTTTAACTTGAAAGTAAAACTCAGCAAGCTCGCAAGATACTGTGATTTTTTTCTCAATTATATGTATCTCAATGTTATCTGGGTCTTGATGTTCATATAATCTTAAAAGTTCTAAATAATTATCTTCTATTGAAATCTCATTGTTTTCTGTTTTACTGTTAATTCGTAAGTTTTTAGCAATTAAAAAGAATACTTTGTAATCTGGAGCATATTTAATTGCTTGTGCAAAATTAAAGCTCGCTCTTCTATTGTCTTTTTGCTTGTGGCAAACAATACCACGATGTAAATATAAATCTGCAAGTATTTTCTGTTGTTTATAAAGATTTTTCTGATATTCTCTTAACTTATCATTTTTTCTATTTTTTATAGACTGATAACCGTCATTTTCACTGATTTTTTGTATTTCTTCTGAGTTTTTTAAAATCTCTAATGCTGCATCTAAATCAAACCTTTCAAAATCAACCCCTGTAATTTCTCCCTCATATATTTCTTTTACTGGAATTGGTGGATATTCTTTAGTCTTTAACACTTCGTTAACAATGGAGATAGCTCTCCTTAAATCAATACATTTTAAGTTAAAGGGCTTTCTTACTTCTTTTTGAATACCAACTAAATAAATTGTATTTTTTTGTTGTGTAAAAACACCACTACCAGATAATCCCCTAATATTTTTTGATTCTTTACAACCATAAGATGATAGTGATTTATCAGATGAAATAACTTCATATTGCGGATTTATCTCATCTGCAACTTCATGAGTTATATCATAAGAACAGCGATAAGATTCCAATTCTCCTCTATGATTCAGACGGTTAGCAGGATAGCCAAGAATGAAACACTCTTGAAAATCACTGTCTAAAATATTGAGTAACTCAATACTCTGTGACTGTAAATATGCGTTAACGCTTTCTTGATCAAGAACAAATATAGCAATATCATATTCATCGATAAATATACAATCGGTAAACAATAAGTTAGTAGATTTGTTTTGGATGAAATATTCAAGAGAAACATTATCACTATTTGGTTCTATATTAAAATTTTCAGTTTTAAATATGTGTTTTACAGTTAAAACATAATAAGTTTGTTTTCCTGATAATTCTTCAAAAACTTTTACGATAAAACCACTACCTGATGACGACTGTGCATTAAGGTAGTGCTAAAGAAGCAGTGATTTGTTATAATCATTAATGAAAAAAATAGTAGCCCCGATGTGATTTTCTATCTTCTTGGAGAAAGATAAGGTTTTCCTCACTAAACGACTGACACGCTGTCTTAACGTATTATTAAATCGCTCTATATGATTGGTCAGCCCCGTCTCCTTCCCTACCGCTTTATGCCGTTTACTCGGTAGAACTTTCTGGTACGCTTCCCAGAAGTCGGTGTAACAGACTGCACATTGCCGATATACCGCTGGGAGTGAGTCCCAGAGTGCTTGCGCTCCCTCCGCATCTCGCTTTCCAAAGGCAATCCCGACAACCTCTCGTGAGTCTCTATCTAACGCTAACCATACCCACACTTTCTGGCGACGCTGCCCAACAAATGACCACATCTCATCGCATTCTAAGCGCAACTGTCCTTTTTTTTAACCGCTTGTTCTAGTCTTTGTTGCGCATACAAACCATTGACATAATGTTGTAGCCATGTGCCTGAGATTCCCGTAACACGGGCTATTCCTCTTAACGAGAGTTTTTCTTTTAATAGCTTGTCCACCTGTGCCCACGTCTCTTGGCTTATGTATTTCTTGGTGGGTTGTTCTACAAATCTCCGTCCGCATTCGCGACATTTGTAGTTTTGTGTCCCTGTGCGGGTTTTTCCGTATTTCACGATGTGTGTCGCTTTACAGCTTGGGCAGGTTAGCATTTTAGGGACTCTTCTCTTTCTTCTGTTTTCTTATTTTAATATCACTTTCTCTTTAGCACTACCTATTTTTATTTAAATCAAGACATCTAATATCTATACGCCTGCTAAATAACTTATAGCCACTCGTTTTTTATATCTCTCCCTCAAACGAGTTATCAAAAAAATGAAGTTTTAAAAGTCTTAAATTTAATTAAAACAGATGAATCGACTCCACAAGACCGCGCATGGATGAAAGACGAATTTGCAGAGGCTGAGCTTTTGAAACAAGAGAAGGTGGGGTAAAGGTTGGGTTAGAAATTAACAAGCGACGGATATTGAGCGTTAAGATTGATTAAATTCTAACTTGAATTTATTGAAAAATATCCCCCATTTTGGGGGACAAGGGAGTTTCTTTTATCCTACGTTATTTGCGCAACGCTAGATTTGCCTCATAGTCATCTGTTAAGACATGCGAGGGTTTCGCAAAATAATAGTTTTTAAAAACAATTTATTAACGTTTATTTTGGTTTTTATTGTCCGTTCATAACAAATTCTCGTTCTAAACGGCGAAATTCTAAGCGAGCGAGCGGTAAACTGCCTGTATCACGATGTAAAACGGCATACATGAATAAAGCAGGTTGATGTTGAAAAACTCGAATAACATGATACTGTTTATCTACTGTAATCAAAATATCTTCAACAGGATTAGCTAATTGTAATAACTCTTTCAATTGTAACTCTGCTTTAACTACTTCTGTCGTTCCCGCAGCGGCTAATTCCATATCAAATTCCGTTTGCGTCGTTGCCATTCCCAAACACATACCAGATTCAATATCAACGATGGCAACTCCGATAATGCCTTTTAATTGCATGGCTTGTTGAATAGATTCTGTAATATTTGCCATTGTATTTCCCTTTTTTTGTTAATGCGTTATATCTATATTTATGATATTCAAAAATGCTTAAAAAAATTATTTAATTATCACAAAATTAATAAGGTAAATGCTTTATCAGGCATGTAGTAGCCTTTTTTGTCCGCCGTAATAATTTTTAACCGTATTTGATGCTCGCCTTTAGAAAGTTTTTGTATATCAACAACGGCTGAGAAACCTGAATATTGATAGTCCACATTATTCCAATTGCGGACAACATCTGCACGTTCTTTGCCATATAAGGCTAAGGTGTCAACGTTATCAATGCAAACCAGCACCCCCGCTGCGGCTCTTTTCGCAACCTCATCTACTGCCCAACCTTGAATAGATAATTGCGGGTATTTCTCACGACTGACGCTTGCATGTTGCGACATTAACCGTTTTCCATTTAATATTTCTAGTGAATATAATGTGTTACTACCAACACATCTTAATTCGGTTATCCATAATAATATCCAATAACTCGCCCCAACAATGAACACTGCCCCAACGACACCGCCTAATAATGCGCTGCTTAATGTTCCTATCCATTGAATAGTTGCCATCGTCCCGACAGTTGTCCCGATAATAGCTAATGTCAGGTGTAAGGCAATGGTTTTTATTTCTGCGCGTTTTGTTTCTAATTGTTTGTGTTTTAGCCGTTTTTTGGCATCAAGATAATGTGTTTTTAATGTTTGGCTGTTTAAATATTGTTGATAGGCTTCAGCACTGTCATATTGTTGTGTCCATGTCCAAACTTGGTCATCTTCTTCTTGATGAATTAAGTAACTATTTGTTTCACATTGCACATTTAATTTAGTAATAACGACCAATCCTTCTTTAACTGTTAATTGTATATAAATGGCATGTTCCGAATTTTGTTCATATAACTGTTTTGCGGATAGTCTATCCACTTTAACATATAAGCCGCGACTAGCTGGGCTTAGCCATGATTGCCATTGCACGGTTAGTGGGAAAATTTCTTTTTGTGCATCATATTGTTCACGCAACAATGTTGCTGTACCCGCAAAATAGGGATTTTGTTTTTCAATGCGTTGTTTAAACTCTTCTTCACTTTCAAAAACATCTTGTGTTAAATCAGGCACTGCTATGGGTGTGGTAGGTGCGGGTTTTGCGGGATTTTGAATTGCTTGCCATTTTGCTTGTGCTTGAGTCAGTTGCGTTTTATAGGTAATTTCATCCTCTGGTGTGAGATTTAAATAATAAGTAAACGCCCAGCCACATTGTTGGCAAGCCGTGGCTTCTTCAGCGTTTTCAAATTGGCAAACAGGACATTGCAGCATTGTGACACGTAAACAGGAAAAAGAATAAAACTATGTTAATTAAACTATTAGCAGGACAAAAGCTGATAAATTTGCACTTATGACATAGGCGAATCATCAAACTCACCCTATTTTAACCTGAGTTAGCAGGAATACATACAATCATATATTTACAAACTTAATCGTGGGCAATCAGTGTATATATTTAACCGATAACTATATAATATTATGGTTTATTTTAAATTAAACCCTTTTCATAACCTCACAGCCTTCCGTAAAAACCATTTAAAGCAAAGTGGTTATTTTTCTCTATAGTTTTTTAAAGCGAGTTGTCCATTTTAAGGTAATATAGAAAGACAAACGTTGGATAACTTCCCTTTTTTTTTCTAACTATCATATTGTAAATAAAACAATAATTTTCACCTATTTTACAGGGGAAAAGTACTATAGAAAAAGAAAATCTAACCACAAGATTCATGCCAGTGGCTGTATTTTCTCGTTTGAATCCTTATTAACCGACAAGGTGTCTATGACACCTTTTTTTATCTAAACCGATTCAGCTTAAACAATATGTTAGCGCAAGATAACCATGACAATTGATACTCACATCGCACCTCAAACCGCAAACCTGTTGATGGATAGCATCCTCACTGAATGGGATAACGCGGAATTAAACCAATACCAAGTTATTCGCCGACAAGGACAGTTGACCAGTTTCGACGCGAACAAAATAGCCATTGCGATTACCAAAGCATTTTTAGAAGTGGAAGGACACTCCGCCTCTAGCTCTAATCGCATAAAAACCCTTGTACAACAACTTACTAAGCAAGTTCTTAAAGGTATTGAACGCCGATTAGAAGAAACAGGCAAAGTCCACATTGAAGAAATTCAAGACCAAGTAGAACTTGCATTAATGCGTGAAGGAGAACATAAAATTGCCCGTGAATATGTTTTATATCGCGAGCGACATGCAGCCCTTCGTGCGGAACGGAAAAAAACAGCTGTGTTACACGTCAAAGACTTAGATAATAATCTCATGCCATTAAATGAAGACCGCTTACACAGAATCGTTGCCGAAGCCTGTGAAAACTTAGACTATGTTAATCCTGAAAAGATTGTTGAAGAAAGCCTAAAAAACCTCTACGACGGCATTTCTGAAAAAGATGTCAGTCATGTATTAGTCATGAGTGCGCGCGCGTTGGTTGAAAAAGAGCCGAATTACACTTATGTCGCCTCACGGTTGCTGCTCGACAATTTACGCACGGAAGCCTTAACCCTGCTCAAGTTTGAACCGCATACAGTTACTGCGACAGAAATGAAACACTACTATGCGGAATACTTTAAACACTATATTCATAAAGGTATCGCATTAGAATTATTAAATCCCATTTTAGCGGAGTTCGATTTAGACAAACTCGGTGCGGCATTAAATGCCCATTGCGATTTACAATTTACCTATTTAGGCTTACAAACCCTTTACGACCGCTACTTTTTACACAGCCAAGATACCCGTTTTGAACTCCCACAAGCGTTTTTTATGCGCGTTGCAATGGGGCTTGCAATTAATGAAATTCAACGCGAAGAACGCGCCATTGAATTTTATAATCTCCTATCCCGTTTCGATTTTATGAGCAGTACCCCGACCCTCTTCAACTCGGGTACGCTACGCTCACAACTCTCAAGCTGTTTTGTTAGCACTGTTCCTGATGATTTAGACGGCATTTTCGGCGCGATAAAAGACAACGCCATGATGCAAAAATGGGCAGGTGGAATTGGCAACGACTGGACACCTGTGCGCGGAATGGGCGCGAGAATCAAAGGCACTAACGGCAAATCGCAAGGCGTTGTGCCTTTTCTCAAAGTGGCGAATGATACCCTAGTCAGCGTTAATCAGGGTGGCAAGCGCAAAGGCTCAGGATGTGCCTACTTAGAAACATGGCATATTGACATAGAAGAATTTCTCGAATTACGCAAAAACACGGGTGATGAACGCCGTCGCACGCATGACATGAATACCGCAAACTGGATTCCTGATTTATTCATGCAACGAGTGATGGAAAATGGGCATTGGTCGTTATTCTCACCCAATGAAACCCCAGATTTGCATGATTTATGTGGTGATACATTCAAAACAGCCTATGAAAGCTACGAAGCGATTGCCGAACAAGGCAAATTAAAGATTTACAAACGAGTGTCTGCCGTAGAACTCTGGCGCAAAATGCTCACCATGCTATTTGAAACAGGGCATCCATGGATTTGCTTTAAAGACCCCTGCAATGTGCGTTCACCACAACAACATGTTGGCGTTGTGCATTCATCTAATTTGTGCACAGAAATAGTTTTAAATACATCTCGTTATGAAATAGCGGTTTGCAATTTAGGGAGTATTAATCTCGCGCAACATATCACAAACGACCGTTTAGATGTTGCAAAACTACAACGTACCGTCAAAACCGCCATGCGGATGCTTGATAATGTTATCGACATCAATTATTACGCCGTTCCACAAGCACGTACCGCCAACTTAAGACACCGCCCCATCGGACTTGGCATCATGGGTTTTCAAGATGCACTCTATCAATTACGTATTCCCTACAGTACCGATAAAGCCGTTGCTTTTGCTGATGAATCAATGGAATATATAAGCTATTTTGCGATTGAAGGCTCTAATGAATTAGCCGTTGAACGCGGGAAATATTCCACTTTTGCGGGGTCATTGTGGAGTCAGGGCATTTTACCCATTGATAGTGTTAATTTACTGCATGAAACACGCGGGCAATATTTGGAAATGTCCAACAGTTTCACCCTAGATTGGGAAACACTACGCGAAAAAGTAAAACGTGATGGAATGCGAAATTCCAACTGCATGGCAATTGCACCAACTGCAACGATTTCCAATATTGTGGGTGTTACGCAATCCATTGAGCCGACTTATCAAAACTTATTTGTAAAATCAAATTTATCGGGTGAGTTTACCGTTGTTAATCCCTATTTAGTCCGTGACTTAAAAAGTCTGAATTTGTGGGATGAAGTCATGGTCAACGATTTAAAATATTTTGATGGTAGTGTGCAGAATATTGATAGAGTTCCCAATGAGTTAAAATCATTATATGCGACTGCATTTGAAGTTGACCCATCATGGCTAATTGAAGCGGGGTCACGTCGGCAAAAATGGATAGACCAATCGCAATCGCTCAATCTTTATCTCTTAGAACCATCGGGGCGTAAATTAGATTTGTTATACAAATTAGCGTGGTTACGGGGTTTAAAAACCACGTATTACTTACGTTCTATGGGGGCAACCCATGTTGAGAAAAACACGGTTCGCAGTAACAAAGCAGCCGTTATAGAAGATGAGGAAAACGAAATCCCTAAAGTCTGCTTGATTGACGACCCTGATTGTGAGGCTTGTCAATAGAAAGTAGCGTTTTTGTCTGAATCAGAATTGATGGTATTTTAAGGATAAAAATATGTGGATAAGCGTTATTTTATCTAAAAACGCTGTATATCTGCGAATTCTGGTTCAGACGGTTTTTAATTGAATAAAGGGCAGTGCAAATAAATAAGGTTAATAAAATAAATCACATTAAATAAATGTGTTACCTGCAATGCAAAAAGTGACTTTATAATGCTGGTTTACTGGTTTTTAATGGTGAACAACCCATTTTAGCACGGATTCGGCGGTAAATTTTTACTTGTAACGAACGATGCTACTTGTTTATTTCCATGTAGTTATGCGGCGAATAAATAAATTCGCCGCTGTTCTCTTTATCTTATTTGCCTTTCTTTTCTACCTTTGCCCATGTGTCGCGTAGTGTGACAGTGCGGTTAAAGACTAGATGTTCTGCGTTGTTATCAAATTCATCTGCACAAAAATATCCTAAACGTTCAAATTGATAGTGGTCTTCGGGTTTTGCGGTTGCTAAATCGGGTTCGACACGGCTGTCTTTTAAAACAATCATCGAATCGGCGTTTAAATGGTCTTTGTAATCTCCCCCCGCGCTGTCAGGATTGGCGACGGTGAATAATCGGTCGTATAAACGGACTTCCGCAGGGATGGAATGGTTGGCAGATAACCAGTGGATTGTGCCTTTTACTTTTCGGTTGCTTTGTGGCATTCCATGGCGGGTTTCTAGGTCGTATGTGCAGTGAACTGCAAGGATTTCATCCGTTATGGGGTCTTTTTCTACGCTTATGCATTTTATGATGTAGCCGTAGCGCAGGCGGACTTCTCCATTGGGTTGTAGGCGGAAGTAGCCTTTGGGCGGGGTTTCCATGAAGTCTTCTTGCTCAATGAATAATTCACGGGTAAATGGGATTTTCCGCACGCCTAATTCGGGCTTTTCTGTTAGCCATGGGGCTTCCATGTATTCCACTTGGTCGGCAGGATAGTTGTCGATGATGAGTTTTAAGGGGCGTTGTACGCAGAAAGCCCGTGGCGCGCTGGTGTTTAGGTCTTCGCGTACACAGGTTTCTAGTAATGCCATATCTATGCAAGTATCGGATTTTGTTACGCCTATCCGTTCACAAAAATCACGGATGGCGTTGGGTGTGTAGCCGCGACGACGTAAACCGCTGATGGTGGGTAAGCGTGGGTCAGTCCAGCCATTGACGTAGCGATTTATGACTAGTTCGTTGAGTTTTCGCTTACTCATTACTGTGTAATTTAGGGATAGTCGCGCGAATTCAATTTGTTGTGGATGACAGGGGGTTTGTAGTTCGTCTAATACCCAGTCATACAAGGGGCGATGGTCTTCAAATTCTAGGGTGCAAATGGAGTGGGTGATGCCTTCTAGCATGTCGGATAGGCAGTGGGTGTAGTCATACATGGGGTAAATACACCATTTGTCACCCGTCATGTGGTGCGTCATTTTTTTTATGCGGTAGATAACAGGGTCGCGCAGGTTTATGTTGGGCGATTGCATGTTGATTTTTGCCCGTAATACTTGTTCGCCTTCGTTAAATTCGCCAAGTCGCATCCGTTCAAACAGGTCTAAATTTTCTTCAATAGAGCGGTTACGATAGGGGCTGTCTTTGCCTGTTTCGGTTAGTGTACCGCGATAGGTGCGAATTTCTTCGGGACTTAAACTGCAAACGTAGGCTTTATTTCGTTTTATCAGTTGTATGGCATAGTCATATAGTTGGTCGAAGTAGTCTGAGGAATGGCGTAAATTCCCTTCTCCCCATTCAAAGCCTAGCCAGCGAACATCGCGCATGATACTTTCAACGTATTCAATGTCTTCTTTGCTGGGGTTGGTATCGTCGAAGCGCATGTAACATACGCCGTTATATTCCAACGCTAAGCCAAAATTAAGGCAGATAGATTTCGCGTGTCCGATGTGTAAGTAGCCGTTAGGCTCGGGGGGAAAGCGGGTAGCAACGTTGCCACCGTGTTTATTGGTTTGAATATCCTCATTAATGATATGACGAATAAAATTTGGAGCAGGTTTTTTTTCTGGATTATTAACGCTATCTGGGGATATTTTTTCTTGAGTCATTGTGGCTTCTTCAGTCATATCGTAACCTTAAAAACAAATATAGGATAATGTTGCTATTGTAGGAGTTTTGCACTCAATTGGGCAATCTTCCATTTTATAGTGTGTATGAGCTATTTTGTTAAAAATAGTAAAAAATTGGGTTGTTATATGGGTGTAAATGGGGTTATTAATGTTTTTTTGATGGACTTGCTGATAATACCACTCATAAAGTGTTGGCAGAGAATCCCCTGAAGTATGATTGATTTCTGTCATAATGAACGGCATTTACCAGTATTATTTAAACATAGGCAGTTGATAGCAGATACAAGGAGCTTTGCATGTTTATACGACCAATCCATTTTGTAACCGCATTATTGGGACTTTTCTTAACAGCATGTGTCACCATTAACGTGTATTTTCCTGCTGCCGCCGCAGAAAAAGCAGCAGATCAAATTATTGACCAAGTATGGGGTGAAAAATCAGGGGCAACAGACAAACCAGCAACAGAGAAGCCTGTAACCGAGGTAAAACCTGCGACAGATAAGCAATCCGCATTACCTCAATCAAGCAATTGGTTTGCCAGTGTGTTCGAATTATTGATTCCTAGCGCGCAGGCTGAGGCAAATATTGATGTGTCTAGCCCAACGATTCAAGTCTTACAAAACGGGATGGCAACCCGTTTTAAGGATTTAAAGGCTTATTATGAGAGTGGCGCGGTGGGTTTAACGGCTGATGCATTGGTTACTTTACGTGATCCTAGTCTTGTTCCCTTAAAAAACCGTAATAATGTTAATCGTTGGGTTGTGGAAGAAAATAATGACCGTTTAGCTCTTTATCGTGAATTAGCGTTGGCAAATGGACATCCTGAGTGGGAAACTGAAATTCGCTCGACATTTGCTAGCCGTTGGATTGAACGGGCAGCAAAAGGATGGTGGTATCAGGATACACGCGGGCAATGGCAACGTAAGCCATAATTTAGGTGATGATAGAAACTTGCAAATCTGCATTTCTCCCCCCATAATATGTCTTGTATTGCTTTTAGTGAATAATAATGCGGGGTTAGCAAACCATCTGCATTTGAGTAAGCAGAATTATATGCAACGGTTTTCTTGAGGAGGTTAATTATGAGTGATAAAAGCCTGTTTAATCGAGTACCCACCGCGCAAGTAATTGATATGGATTCTGTACAGCCCTTATCAACAACAGAAGCGAATAAGCTGATTCGTAATACTTATACTTTGTTATCCATGACTTTATTGTTCAGTGCGATAACAGCGGGTATTGCATTGGCAATGGATATGCCTCCTTTACATTGGGTTATTGTATTGGTTGGCTATTTTGGCTTATTTTTTACTGTTTCTGCCTTGCGTAACAGTGTTTGGGGAATTTTGGCTGTATTTGCCCTGACGGGTTTTATGGGGATGACATTAGGGCCTGTTGTTGGCATGTACATGAAAGCCTTTGGGAATGGTCACGAGTTAGTGATGATGGCTTTTGGTTCAACTGCGGTGATTTTCTTAGGGTTATCAGGATACGCGCTGACTTCGCGGAAAGATTTTAGTTTTCTGAGCGGTTTTGTTGTGACAGGCGTATTAATTGCCTTTTTAGCGGGTATTGGTGCGCTGGTTTTTAATTTACCCGGACTGCATTTAGCGGTTTCTGCCATGTTTGTATTGCTTATGTCAGGCATGATTTTATGGCAGACGAGTGACATGGTGCATGGTTACGAAACCAATTACATCATGGCAACCGTAACGTTATATATCAGTATTTATAACTTATTTGTCAGTTTATTAAACATTTTAGGTATTTTCGGCGACGAATAGTTTTTCTCTCCGTCCTGTCAGGAAGGTCAATAGACCTTCCGACACCTGCCTGTATTTTTCCCTGCATTAAAATCAATTATCACTAAAGAATTACGCATTAAAAAACGCTACTATACGCGCCTATGTTATTTCACTAGCGACCATGATTATGCGTTCTCTACCGATTGCCCGATTTTTCCCACTTTTCCTTGTATTCATTATCTTAATCACTTATTGGCAAGTATTATTCATGCCTTTTATTCAAGATGATTGGGGATTGCTTTGGGATTTTCAGAATAATTCAGCAGCAACATTACTAACGGCCTTTTTCAGTGTTACAGGAAAATTATTTTATCGTCCGTTAGGACAAACCTATATGTGGTTAATGTACGAATTATTTGGTACAAATGCCTTATTTTTCCATCTTATCACGCTATTACTACACTTTTTTAATGCGTTACTGATTAGTTATATTATCCGTTTTCTAACACAATCTGCCCCTATCGCTTATCTCACGGCATTTATTTATGCCACTGCTATTGCAATTAACCTTGACCCATTGTTGTGGGCGGTGGGTATTTATGATTTAGGGGGAGCGTTTTGTTTTTTACTGGCTTTCTGGCTTTTTTTACAAAAAAGAACGATGCTTAGTGTCATCATTTTTTTTATTGCCACGTCGTTTAAAGAATCAACTGTTACATTACCACTGATTTTATTTAGTTATCTTTTTATTTTTGAATTAAAGGAATATACATGGCATGGGGTTAAATCACTGCTGCCGCGTGTAGTGCCGTTTATCATTGTTATGTTGTGGGTTATCGGCCTAAAAAGTTTTGCGGTATCGCCATTAAGTCTGCCACCCAGTCATCCTTATTTTATTGACCCTTATGGGTTTCATATCATTGCGAATGGTTCATTTTATAGTAAATGGCTCACACAAGTCTTTTTTCCATTTTGGCAGACAGAAAGCGAGTTTATTCGGCTTGCACGTAACATAGGCGTTGTCAGTTTATTCGTCCTCAATATTCTCTATTTATTTATCGACCGTCAGCAGGCAAAGATATTTTTATTATTTGCTATTTGGCTGATTGTCGCGTTGTTGCCCGTGTTATTCCTACCGCATCACACCTACCGTTATTATGCAATTTATTCGCTGCCCGCATTTATTAGCTTGGTTTTATTAGCCATTCAATTTTTATTACAACAGGTTAGAGGGGAAAAGTTATTATTTGGGCTTGGGGCTTTGGTTGTCGTGTCAGGCATTTATCAAGCTAATGTGCTTTTTAATGAGAAACTAGCGCAACAAACGCTTGCCGATGGAACAAATATTTTAATCAGACGGGCGGAAATGGTGAATTTGGTTAAAACCCAGTTACAAGGACAATATCCTGTATTACCTAATGAAACAACGTTAATTTTTGCAGAAGTTGATATTTGGGCCTTTAATAAAGACAGTGGGGTAAAAGTTTGGTATGGCAATAATCAACTGGCGGTTTATTCAATAGAAGATGTAAAACGTGATGCGACCGGTGTTTATATACAAGCGCCTGTAGAAAATCAGAGCGAAATTTATACGGGTTCTCAACGTCCAACAAAATATCTTGTTCCTGAAAAAACCTTGTTATTTCGTCTGATTGATGGGCGTTTAGAACAACATCCGTTAGAGGAAATTAGAGCCTGTCATCAAATAAGAAGGGTTAAAGGTTCAAGCTAAAAGAATCAAGGTAGAAGCCAAATAAACCCCACTTAAGAAATTCCTAGCGCGTTTATCATATCGTGTAGCTATTGCACGATATTGCTTTAATTTACCAAAGAAATGCTCGATTAAATAACGTGCCTTATAAAGAGCTTTATCATAATCAGGTGGATTTAAACGATTTTTCCTGAACGGAATCACAGGTTCTATGCTTTTCTGTTTTAAAACATCTCTAACCCGTTCATCAGCATCATAAGCCTTATCAGCCAATAAAGCGTTTGCCTTTATCTGAGGAATAAGAGCATCAGCCCCTTCAAGGTCGCTTGCCTGTCCCGCAGTCAAAAAAAAAGGGTCGGATTGCCCAGTGCGTCAACAACGGAGTTAATCTTGGTACTTAAACCCCCTGCGCTACGTCCAATGGCTTCATCTGCGCCACCACCACTACTATGTTGATGCGCTCTAACTATTGTGCTGTCTATCATGGCATATTCATTATCGGCATCGGCACTTAGTATCTTGAAAACACGTTCCCAGACACCTTTCTTAGACCAACGACTGAAGCGGGTATGGACGACACGGAAATCACCAAAGCGTTCGGGGAGGTCGCGCCAAGGAATGCCACTGCGATAACGGAATAGAACAGCATCAATAAACAAGCGGTTATCTTTAGCCGTCATCCCGACATGTCCTTTACGCCCAGGGAGTAGCGGTTCTAGTTTTGACCATTGTTCATCGGTTAAGGCATAGCGACGACTCATTGTTTTATCCTTGGCGATATCTGGGTATATGATTATAATATAACATTTTTTACTATTTGATGACACGCCCTAAGGTTAATTAAAATTAAATTTTATTCGTGTGGTTTAAGGTTTTCCATGCGTCGAATAAATGGTTTATTACGTTGTAGTCGCTCAGGCAGGGTTTTTAGTTGCGCGCTGGCTTGAGCTTCGTCGGTAAATTCGCCATAAGTGAGTATCCAGCCCAGTGTCGTTTTGATAATAAATAGCGGTTGTTGTAAGGCTTGTACTTCTGGCAAATATAAAAAACGTGCTACGGCTTCAAGTTTATCCGCATTTATTTGCAAAAGTTGTATTGTGTAATGCTGTGAATTAACTTGTTGTAGCCACGTTTGTGTTGCAGCAAGACGTTGTTGTATAAAGGTGTTATTGATGGGCTGTGGGTTTGTAACGGGTAGGTGGATTGTTTTTGTTTGGTTTTCTATTAAAAGGTGTTGCAATTGTGTGTTTAACCATTGATTTTGTGGCGACAAGATAATTGCCATGAATAATGCAAATAGGAAAAAAATCAGTAATTTGGCGGGTAAATGACAGGTGTAAGGAATTGTAAAATGGCTATCTTGTGCGGCATGGAGAATGTGTTTTTTATGCACAAAATGGGTGTTATCCATAAAAGCGATGAGTAAGGCCTTATCCGCCAAAATATTAACGCGTCGTATCAGTCCTTGTGAAATTAGATGTAATGTTTTGATTGCAGGTTTATCAAAAACGGGTAGCCCGCGATACCCAACGGCTTGCATTCTAAAATATAAATAGTTTTCAATATCTTGTTTTGTAAACGGTTCAAGATGAAAATTGTGTGTAATCCGTTCTTTTAATTGTCTAACATGCGATTTAGCTAGGTTAATATCTAACTCGGGTTGTCCAAATAACACCATTTGCAAGAGTTTATCGCGGTTGGTTTCTAAGTTTGTTAGCAGGCGAATTTCTTCTAATGTGTCTAAAGGCATTGCTTGCGCCTCTTCAATAAAAACGACAACTTGCCGATGATTTGCGTGTTTTTCTAATAGTGCGGCATGTAAGGCGTGCATGACGTGTAGGCGGTTGTCGTCTGTACTGACGGCTAGACGCATTTCAAACGCAATCGCGTGTAATACCATCTCGGGTGAAATATGTGGATTCGCAAGATAAACAACGTCGATATGCGGGGGCAATTTAGTTTCTAACATACGGCAAAGCATGGTTTTTCCGCTACCAACTTCACCCACGACTTTAACAATCCCTTCTCCTGTTTTTATCGCGTATATCAAGGCTTCTAAGACCAATCCGCGTTTACTGCCTGCATAAAATAAGTGTATATCAGGGGTGATTTTAAAAGGAGGCGCGTGTAAACCAAAATGTTCGTAATACATAAATAGGGAATCTATAGGGGAATTAATGTATCGTTTTTTTCTAGCAATTTACGTGTAATGCTTATTTTAACGATGACGTATGGTTGATAATTAAAAACGAGCGTAGTAATAAAAAAGAAAAGGGGAAAGGGAAAGGGAACGCATTGCCCTTACTTGTTTAATACTATCAAAAATAGGAACAAGAAATGTCAAACGCGCGTTAGTTATATCAAATATAATAACTATTTTTCAATATATTATGCTTGAATTCTTAGGTTGCCTATCGCAGTAGGCTGAGTGATTTCCTTATTAAACCACTAAAGTTTGAAGAAAGAGTATGAAATATTTATCATTATCTGTAACAGTAGGGTTGTTTTTCTTGGGTATCTCTGTAATGACTTATGCAGTTGATACAACGGATTGGATAGATTTAGAACAGGGTACGCTTGTATCAGCAGAGGGGCAGTTGTCTAGTGCAACTGACCATTTTTGGGGGCGTATTGTTGTCAACGAACAGGTTATTACTCAAAATACAATTACGGTTAGCCTCGCTGATAGTATTGAAATTAAAGGAAAAGTAGCAGTTGATACTGCACAACTTGGCAATATAGTAGAAGGGCTTGTTTTTGCAGAATATCAATCAGAGACAGATTTCGAAACAGGGTTTGTAATTAATCAGGCAGGGCATGTTGAAGAATGGGATAAAAAAATACCCACGTTAATACCACAAACCATTGATAAAAAATTGGAAAGTGAATGGTTATTTTCTATTTATCAAGATAAATTTTTCGCAACAGGGACATTAAATATCTTTTTTGGTTATCGTTTATCCGATGGAACCGTGATTTTTAATGGGAATCATCCTTTGCAAATTAAGATTAAAGCCTATCCTACGTTGGAAAATGTGGAATATTTGTATATTGGTGATTTTGACGGGGATAAACAGGACGATTTACTGCAATTTGATAAAACAACCCTGAGTTTATGGCGATTTACTGCGGGTAATTGGTCGCCTTATTGGGTTCAAACAGGGGAAGATAGCAGTTTGTTATGGCAATATCGCGCACAGTTGACGGTTAGCGATACAAATGCAGATGGGCAGGATGACATTACTTTTTATAATGCAAATAATCAATTGCAACAGTTGGTTTTTATGGGCGTGGATTGGCAATTGCTTGATACAACCGTAGAACCAGACCCCACACAACCCGATGCATTAATAACGACATGTAGCACTTGTCCACCGATGTCCTTAGCAGCACAAGACAGTGGTTTATTTGCGATTACCAGCGCAGGCGGATTATTACACGCAAAATATACCGATGGTTGGCAGTTGACCCCTGTTACAGGTGTTATTGGACGGGTCATTGCGATTACGCAGGCAGAGCCAAATAGTTATGCAAAAGTGTATGCCATTAATCAGCAAGGACAATTATTAAATACGTGGATAGATGGGCAAAGCATACAAGCAGGGTTGGTCAGTGAACGACAAGATTTACAAGCACCTTCATTAGCAGCTAATGAGAATGGTGGATTTGCGATTACAACGGCAGGGGAATTGTTTCATGCTTATTATGATATACAGCAAAATAAATG
Source organism: Beggiatoa leptomitoformis (assembly GCF_001305575.3). Classification (NCBI taxonomy): domain Bacteria; kingdom Pseudomonadati; phylum Pseudomonadota; class Gammaproteobacteria; order Thiotrichales; family Thiotrichaceae; genus Beggiatoa; species Beggiatoa leptomitoformis. Next base: position 1,087,422 of record NZ_CP012373.2, on the reverse strand, counting down.
GCTTACGGAAACAGTTGCCAGTCCTGATGGTAAATTACGCAGTCCTTTAGTTAGCGATAGAAAACAAGGTTTATTTGCCATAACTGAGCAAGGCAGTTTGTTCTCTATTACGGGAACAACAACCCATATTAGTCTGCAAAAAATCCATAATATTCCATTGCTTAAAGTGGGTTTGTTGGCGTTAGGGCGGTTAGATAGTGGTCTTTTTGCAGTGACACAGGCAGGGCAATTAATCTGGATTTATCAAACGGCAACCGGTTGGGCATTTACAATGTTAGCAACAGATGCGTTGGATATTGTCCGTCTGATTCAAGGTGAAGAAGATGTCAAAGGTAAGATTTATGGCGTGACTCGCGCAGGTGAAGTGTTTAATACGTGGTTAGACAGCGCGGGCATAATTCAGTTTGGCTTTTTAACCGAAATTGGCACTGTGCAAGCTGATTCTCTGGTTGCAAATGATAAAGGTTTGTTCGCGGTCAATTCTGACGGTCGGTTAGCCCATATTTTTTATCAAGAAAAATGGCAGGTTGAAAATATTCCTGATTGGGGTGTTGCGTTACAACCTTATTTAATTTCTAACGAAATACGGGGCGTTGAAGCCAATGTTTTTGGTATTACTGAAGATAATCAGTTATTCAATACATGGAATAATCAAGGGCAAGTCACATTTGCCTTAATTACTGAAAGCCCGTTGTAAAGCGATTGGAAACAGGATTAATGTGGGGACTATGCTCAACCTTGTTAATCCTGTTTTAATCACTCAACTAAATAATAGCTTAACTGACATAACCGCTAAAAAGAGGGCGAAAAAAATTTGCAGGGCGCGCATTGGTACGCTATGCGCAAGTTTTGCCCCTAAAGGTGCGAATAACATACTTGTAATGGCAATGGTTATAAAAATCGGCAGATATACATAGCCTATGCTCCCTGTTGGCAACCCTTCTGTATTCCAGCCCGTTATCATAAAGCCTATCGCTCCCGCAACGGCAATGGGGAAGCCACAGGCTGCCGAGCTTGCAACAGCATTACGAATACTAATATTGCACCACACCAGAAAAGGCACGGTTAATGACCCGCCACCAATGCCAACCAATGAGGAAACAACACCAATAACGCTACCAACAAGAGAACTCCCCAACCAACTGGGTAGTTTATGTGAAGGTGCTGGGCGTGCGCCAAAACCAAGTTGAATCGACACAAAAAGTAAGAAAACGGCAAATATCTTTTTTAACGTATCACTAGAGAGTGTATCCGCGATAAATGCACCAATTAACGCGCCAACGATAATACCGGGGGTCAGTTTAATCACTATCGCCCAAATGACTGCACCGCGTTTATGATGGGCATAAATAGAAGAGAGCGAGGTAATAACAATCGTCGCTAACGACGTGCCGACTGCAATGTGCATCAAGTGACTACTGGGTAATTCAGGATAGTAATGAAAAATCCACATTAATCCGGGGACAATCACCACACCGCCCCCAACCCCCAATAAGCCCGCCAGAATACCTGCAATAACGCCTAATGCGAGTAAACTAATAATTTCCAATGGCTTTATTCCTTATTGATTGTAATAACTATTTAAAAATAAAACTGAATAGGGACTGAAATCTTGATTAAACAATCATAAGCTGGTTCATGATACTTTCGCCAATTTAGGTAAATCACCTGTTAAACCCATTGCTTGACGCATTAATAACGCCTTCACAGGACTTAATGAATTGGTTAAATTTAATCCTTGACTGCGTAACCATTGCAAAGGACGTGTTTGTGTATTAAACAAGTGTTTAAAGCCATCCATTGCCAACATCATCGCAACATTATCCCCCTTACGCCAACGTTCATAATGACGCAACAGGGCATATTCTCCAATATCATGTCCTGCTCGATACGCATTGATAACCACTTCGGCGAGTGTCGCTGCGTCTAATAAACCTAAATTTACGCCTTGTCCTGCTAATGGATGAATGGTATGGGCTGCATCTCCAACCAGTGCAAGACGCGCTTGTACATAATGTTGTGCATGGCGACGTTGTAAAGGAAAAGCCAGCCGCTCACTACTGGCTTGTACATCACCTAAGCGATGCGAAAAAGCCTCCGATAAATGACTTATAAACTCATCGCTTGATAAAGCAAGTAGTTGATTTACTTTAGGTGTTGGTATGCTATAGACAATAGAGCAAGTATGTTCGTCTAACAAAGGTAAGAACGCTAACACACCATCCGTTAAAAATCGTTGCCATGCAGTGTGTTGATGTGAATGTTCGGTTTGAATATTTGCAACAATGGCTTGCTGCCCATACTCTTGAATATAATAAGGAATACCTGCAAAGGTACGGATTGAAGACTGTGAACCTTCAGCACTAACCAATAAACGAGCCTGTAAATAGGTTTTTGAATCTAATGTAATTTGTGCTGTATGTTGTGTAAAAGCCAAGTCCGTGACCTTTGCGGGACGAAACCATTGTAAATTTGTATAAGTCATCAACTGCTGATGCAATGCTGCGCGAATAACAGACTGTTCAACAATATGACCTAAAACAGGTTCAACAATTTGCGTGCAATCGAAATGAATTTTACCCGAGCCATTCGCATCCCAAACATACATGGATTGAAAAGGACTAACACGTAAGGCCTGCATTGTTCGCCACACACCCAATTGCTGAAAAATTCGCTCTGATGCACGTGTGATGGCAAATGTCCGCAAGTCTGGTGTGCTGGTATCTATTTCTGTTTCAGAATTAGCTTCTACCAACGCGATGGTTAAGCCAGCGTCTAACAAAGCACATGCCAGTGTTGAGCCAACAATGCCACTCCCAACGACAATAACATCAAAATCAGCTACTCGTTTCATAGAGAAATTCACTATTAAATTAATAAATTAAGTTTAGGCCTATTGATAAGACAGCGCAATAATCTTCCACGTTAGCCTTGCTACTTTTACAAGTGGTCTCATAATGCTTTCGTGTTTAGAAATTTGGTGGGTTTGGATTTAGACAAGCTGTTGAGTTTGACTATATCACTATAATTTCCCCCTCACCTTGTTAAAATAGCCTTCTATTTCTCTTAACCCAACAATAACTATGTCCAACCCTCGCCTAAAACAACTCCAACATGACAGCATCCTACTTGCCGCAGGAGAAGGTATTTTTGGTTTAGACAGTATTGGCAACGCAACCTTTATCAATCCTGCCGCATTAAAAATGATAGGTTGGTCATTAGAGGAAATTATTGGCAAGCCCATTCATGATATGCACCATCATAGCCATGCCGACGGTTCACCCTATTCACGCGAGGAATGTCCAATTTACATGGCGATTCGCGATGGCTTGATTCATCATGGCGATAATGAAGTTTTTTGGCGCAAAAACGGCACGTGTTTTCCTGTAGATTATACCAGCACCCCCGTTTATGATGGTGATAAAGTCATTGGTGCAGTTGTTGTTTTTCAAGATATTACAGAACGCCGTTGTGCGGAATTACGCCTACATCAAACCCTTGCTGAAGTACAACATCTTAAAGAACAATTACAAGCAGAAAATCATTATTTACGTGAAGAAATCAATACAGAACATAACTTTGAAGAAATTATTGGACACAGCGCACCTTTACAAAAAGTATTGCGTCAAGTGTCACAAGTCGCGCCAACAGATGCCAGTGTTTTAATTCAAGGTGAAAGCGGTACAGGCAAGGAACTGATTGCGCGTGCTATACATAATCGCAGTCAACGCAAAGATAAACCCCTCATTAAAGTCAATTGTGCCGCTATTGCCCACAGTTTAGTGGATAGCGAATTATTTGGACATGAAAAAGGGGCATTTACAGGGGCATTACATCAACGGATTGGACGTTTTGAACTAGCGGATGGAGGAACTTTATTTTTAGATGAAATAGCCGAGTTACCGCTAGAAACACAAGTAAAATTATTACGTGTTTTACAAGAACAAGAGTTTGAACGGGTTGGCAGTAGTCATACGCTAAAAGTGGATGTCCGCATTATTGCCGCAACCAATAGAGACGTGACACAACTCATTCATGCAGGCACATTTCGCCAAGACTTATTTTATCGGCTTACCGTTTTCCCCTTATATATCCCCCCATTACGGGAAAGACGCGATGATATTCCCTTATTAATCCGCTATTTTTTAGGCAAAGCCGCGAAAAAATTTGGTAAAAACAGTTGTGCGATTAACCAAGAAGCATTAACGACCTTACAACAAGCCTATTGGCACGGTAATATTCGAGAATTGCAAAATGCACTGGAACGGGCGGTAATTGTTGCGCAATCGACACTTTTAACGGTTGATGATTTTTTATTGCATCCTGCTCCACCTGTTGTAGAAAACCCAGCAGAAATTATTACCCTTGCAGAAGCAGAACGCCGTCATATCTTGCACGCTTTAACCGTCACACATGGCACAATCGCGGGCGAAAAAGGTGCTGCAGCACTGCTAGATATTCACCCTAATACATTACGTTCTCGAATGATAAAACTTGGCATTCATCGGGCAGTCGGTTAAGTCTATCTGTATCAAAGTTCGCAGAATTACCCGTATTTGAAAATTAACAAATAAGAAAATAAATGCTTTTATCTGCCAATGCGCGTTCAGACTTAAATCGTAAGCAGACAACAACACGGCATTGAATGGTAGCCTCCATTGTTTGTCTTCATTTTACACGCTTATAAACCATGTTAATTCACATTTAAGTCCTATCATATATGTTACAGTTCATTTTTTCTCCTAACTGAGCATATCATAATGACAAAAAACAATATTTCACCATTATCCGTTGCTTTTTTGAGCTTATTAGTTGGCTGTTTTGTCTTAGGATTTAAATGGCTGGCCTACTGGCTAACAGGTTCTATTGCTTTATATTCTGATGCGTTGGAATCTTTTGTAAACATTGCCGCTGCAACCGCCGCTTTATTAGCATTGCGTGTTGCTTATAATCCGCCTGATAAAAATCATCCTTATGGACATACAAAAGCGGAGTATTTCTCGGCTATTTTTGAAGGTTTATTAATCATCATCGCCGCTATTTTAATTATTTTAGAAGCATGGTCGCGTTTATTTTCCCCCATTGCATTGGAAGGATTAACCATTGGTTTAAGTGTTTCCTTATTCGCATCAGGCATTAATGCGCTATTGGCTTTTTATTTGATTTGGCAAAGTCGCCAACATTATTCGCCTGCATTAAAAGCAGATGGATTACATATATTTAGCGATGTTATTACTTCTATTGGTGTATTAGTTGGCATTGGTTTAGCGTGGCTTACAGGATGGTGGTGGTTAGACCCCTTATTAGCCATTTTAGTTGCTGTAAATATTTTATGGATGGGAAGTCATTTATTAAGAAATTCCATGAGTGGTTTGATGGATGAAAGTATGTCCGATAGAGAGTTACAACCCGTTTACGATATTATTCGTGCAGAAATGCAAGGTGCGATACAAGCACATCAGATTCGTACTCGTCGTGCAGGGCATTTATCGTTTGTGGAATTTCACTTAGTTGTATCAGCAGACATGCCCGTGCAGGAAGCACATTTAATCTGTGAGCGCATTGAAAAAGCCTTAGATAAGGCATTGCATCAGGCTATTGTTACGATACATGTCGAACCTGAATCAGAATTAGAACGGACAGGCTTTACACTCACCCATCTTATGACAAAATAATTATAAATTGGTTAAATTCCATCTGGTTATAGAGAGTGATGACCTCAACGATAACCAACCTTAAACGGAGAAGGATAAAACCTCCTCCGTTATGTCTTGATAAAAAGACTTACAGCGTATCATCATAAAAATCAACATAATAAAGATTATGATTAGCATCATAATCAATAATTAACGCGTTATCCTTTTTCTTTAAAAAAACACTGGGTTTTATAGTGCGAACCGTCAAGATTAAACCCGCACCACCATCGTTATATTCTGCTTGTCCTGCCGTTGTGGACACTTGCGCGGTTGTAACGACACATACTTTACCTATCAAGCCTCGTCCATTGAGAATATGGGCGGTTTCTGTTTTAGGTAAAAAGGACTGTAATGGGATAATCAGGTAAACCGCTATATAAGTAGCCAGCCAAATACTGAGTAATAACACCACAAATCCTACAAGAAATTGCCCAAAATGCCATTCAATACTCAAGAGAATATAACGGGTTGCTATTGCAGAAATTATCCACGCACAAAGCACTAGCAAACTAAATATAATGGTGAAAGGGATATTAGTGAAACCGCTATGAATGGTTTGTAAAAAACTATCCAACTCATCAATATCAATAAAGTCAATATCTAGCGTGCCTAAAATAACCAATAGCCAGTAAAGCAGAATTATTCCCAATAAGATTGTAAAAATAACGGTTGGGAACGTTAAAACGACGGCTAAAAAAGAAGTCTCCATCATTATCTCTTTGCGTAATTAGGGTTTTAAAGCATTAGAATGCTTAGCAATCGTTGCAATTTGTTCTCGCGTTGTTTGCAGACTGGGTAAGACGCGTAAAATTTCTTCTGCATTTTGTCGCCATTTATCAGGTGCGGGTGCAGACAAGGTCATTTTGGAGAGCGGTAAGCCTTTTTTTACATAATCATCAATCGATGTATTCCATTGTAACCCCATAAAATGACTAAGTTGTTGTATAATTGCCTGTGGGTGACGCAAGAGGTCTTGATAATAAATAAATCGCCAAGAATCGGGGGATAATTTAAGTAGCTCTTGAATAATATGGTCATTTGAGGCTTTCCATTGATAGGCAGCAATGTCGACCAACGCCCTACCCGCTAAATCGCGCCAATGCGGTGGGAGTAAGAAACTCCATTCTTGATAGGCCCAGTCAAGCGGTAGGTGGCGATAGGCTGTAAATCGACGCGAACGCCAGCCTTCCATAATGCTATTAATGTTTTCCTCAGGGTCACGATAGAGATAGATGAATAGCGCATCAGGGAAAGCTTGTTTGAGAAAGTTAATTCTCAGCGCGTTTTTTGGCGTTTTTTCTAAAAAACGAATAGTCAACGGGCGTTCTTCAATGGGTAATTCTAAGTAATATTGTCCGGCTGCATTTTGTAATTCTCGACTAAAGCCTTGTTGTAGCGCGTGAATAATTTCTGTTGTTGCGGCTTCTGCATATAGACAATTAGATTCATAGTGTTGATAGGAAGCATGTAATGTTGGAATACTTTCTATAATATCGTGACTTTCCCCATTAATTGTCCATAATTCTTTGAATTGGCTTAATGTCTCGTAAAGTAATGTACTGCCTGAACGTGGCGCAGAGACAATAAATATGGTGCGTTCAAAAACAGGATAAGGAATATCAGTAGGCATTTTTTTTAATTTTGCCTTCCAACGTTGTCTTTCCAAAAACTGTTTATTGATTTTGGGGATTTCTGTGATAGCCACAGGGCAAAGATGTTGTAGTTTATCTAAGACAGCAATGGCATCCGCATCCGTTTGTTCCGTAGCTAATAGCCATTGTTTTGCAAAAATGGCAATTTGTTCGTGAAAGCGTAAGACTAAATCCCGATAAGCTAATTCACCTTCTAGGCGTTGACCAAAAATATCGATGGTATTAATCCATCGTTCACGCAATGTTTGCAGATGATGTGTAAAGGTTAACCAATCATCTACTGGAATCGCTTTCTGGCTCAAAGTAGTCAGAAGGATATCGAAATCGTGCTGAATCATATCTGCCTGAAACAGCCTGCTGTCAAAAGTAGTGGGAAGTTTATAGAATGAAGGTTCGTTATTCATGGGTGGCTAAACATGTTAAAACAGGCAATTCCTTCAATAGATTTATTGGCAGAAGCCCAGTTAGATGAAATGATTCAATATCATCAGCCTATCGCCGATGATTATCACGCGCCCCGTGCAGTATTTCTGACAGGTGCAACGGGGTTTTTAGGCGCGTATCTGTTATACAGTTTGTTACAGTTTACCCGTGCTGAGGTTTATTGTTTAGTGCGTTGTGCTGATAGTGCGACGGGAATGAAGCGTGTAGAAACACATTTACAGACGCATGGTTTACTTTCTAGCACAGAATTGCAACGAGTGCATATTGTTCAAGGCGACCTTGCCCAACCTTTTCTGGGATTATCTGCAACGGATTATCAACAACTTGCACGAGAAATTAGTGTTATTTATCATAATGGTGCGCAAGTAAATGCGTTACGTCCCTATGATGCTTTAAAGGCAACTAATGTGTCGGGTACACAAACTATTTTACATCTCGCTAGTTTGTATCATACAAAACCTGTACATTTCATTTCTACAGTGGCGGTTTTTTTTAGCCCTGCACATCGGGGAAAAATTGCCGAAACGTTGTTGCCTGATGGACGACAGTTACAAGGCGGATATCGTCAAACAAAGTGGGTTGCGGAGGAATTAGTTAGAATTGCACAAGCACGTGGTTTACCTGCTTGTATTTATCGCCCGGGACGCATTACAGGGCATAGTCAAACGGGCGCACATAGTAATTTAAATGATTTATTTTGTTTGATTTTAAAGGCGTGTATTCAACTCGGTTATTATCCTGATGTAATAACACATTTAAATTTAACACCAATAGATTATGTAAGCCTTGCAGTCGTGCAGTTATCCCAACAACCTGAAGCGATAGGCAAGACATTTCACTTGTTAAATCCACAAAATGTAACGTGGCTTAAATTAATGGCGTTGGTTAAGCAACAAGGCTATTCATTAACGGCATTGAGTTATGCCGACTGGTCACAGGCAGTAACACAACAGGCAATAGCAACGCCAAAAGAAGAGGTTTTCACCCTACTACGCTTCTTATTACGTACAGCTGCTTTTTTTACAGATACCCCTATTTTTAAGGTGGATCAAACTATTGAACAGTTATCAGCAACATCTTTAACTTGCCCTGTGATAGATGAAGAACGTATGGCAATCTATCTAAGCTATTTCCAGAAAATTGGTTTTATTTGTGCATGTAAACCGTGACAGTCGACCATTTATTAGGGAATTGTTTCTTCCGTTATTTTTTTGGTAGGCGTTGTAGTAACAACGGGTAAAGCTGGAATACCTTCTATTTCCTCATAGTTATAAACTTTTCCGTGTCGGGTTTCGCTCCAATCACGATGACGCATATCCCATGAAGCTGCCCAATAAATAAAGGGCGTATCCATTAACGCAACAACGACTTTAAGAATGTATTTAGCAATCGCCAATTCTATGGCTTCACTCATGCCAACGATAGGTGCCCAAACAATGACTGCATATAGTGCCGTGTCTAGCGTTTGTGAGGCGATGGTTGAGACATTGTTGCGTAACCAAAGATGTCGCCCTTGTGTCCAGTGCATCAGTTTATGATAAACCCATACATCAAAACTTTGACTAACCAAATAAACAAATAACGAACCAAAAACAAATAAAGGCGTAAAGTTAAATAAAGTGAGAATTGCTTCATGCGTTGCTTTTGCAAATGGCACATTAGCGGGTTCATACAGCAAACTGATATAAATCATGAATACCATCATGATGCTGGCAACAAAACCAATCATAACAGCTCGTTGTCCCTCACGGCTGCCATATTTCTCACTTAAAATGTCCGTCGCAAAGTAAATGCCAGAATATAAAATTACCCCGACACTTGTTTGCATCCCAAATACGGTGATGAGCTTAGGACCTTGCAGATTACTGAGCATAACACTCATGACGACAACCCCATAAAGTCCCGCTTTACCAAACCAGCGGTACATAAGAATGGTTGTGGATAAGTCAAAAATGACGGTTAATAGCCACAGTATTTCAGCATGTTGCCAAAAAAAGGCCACAATGGGGTCGGGTAGCATAGCTCAACTTATGATTGTTTAATTGTTTTTCTTGATATAGCAAGTATTAAACCAGTTTAGGTTATGATTGCGTCAAATAGATAAAAAAAATCAAATGTACTTGTTTTCTTTCATAGAATTAATAACGCTGAATAGACCTTTATCATTATGCCATTCATAAAAATACCAGAATTATCAGTTCATTATGAACAGATGGGACAAGGAAAAGTCCCTATTGTTTTTGTTCACGGTAACTTTGCCTCGTGGCGTTGGTGGCGTTCCGTTTTTTCGCACTTACCTGAACATTACACCGCTTACCTACCTGATTTACGCGGCTGTGGTGATACCGACCATACAGCAAATGGGTATGATATAGAACAGCTTGCTACAGACTTACACCTGTTTATAACCGCATTAAATTTGCCTTCGCTACATCTGGTTGGACATTCTTTAGGGGGTGCGGTTGTTCAACAATTTACCCTAGACCATCCTGAGTGTGTCATTACCCTGACGCTGGTCGCGCCTGCTCCTGCTGAAGGAATGTCTCATTTAAAACAAGAACATAATAGCTTTATAACTGGATTATTAGAGTCTTTTGAATTTCATGCACTATTGCATTCTTTGCATCTCAATCGCTCAATTCTATTGAGAATTTTCAAGCAAATGACCCCTTCATTAAATCATCAAACTGCTGACTTTATCGCACTGGTGGATGATGCTGCACGGATGCCACCCGAAGCAATTGTTGGTTTTATGAATTCGTTGACAACATGGAATGTACAAAACAGATTAAACGAGTTGTCCCTGCCTGTTCTGATTATATGGGGGGAACACGACACGCTGGTTAAGCGCGATGCACTAGAACGAATGATATTGGCACTACAACACGCACAACTGGTGATTTTACCAATGGTGGGACATGTGCCACAACTGGAACAACCTGATTCTTTTAATCAAATTATTTTTGAGTTTATTAAAAGTAATGGAACTAGCTTACAAAATCAATATTCTTTTTCTACCTTACGTACAGCAACATTGCCAAAACCATCGTGGTGGCAATGGATAAAACAAAAGTTTTCTGCTTCTTAGAAATTTTATAAGCCTTTTTGAGCGGGCTTTAGGGGCTAACATTAAAACCAGCCCCACCCCATCAGAGGATTTGTTGCTTACGATTACTTACGTTGCGAAGGTCTTTTATCCGCTAACTTTATGATATGAAACCCACTTTCATTACGGATTAAATCGCTAACATCACCAACTTGCATTGTTTTTACCGTATCAGTAAATAACGAAGGAATTTCGCGCGCAGTCCGCCAACCTAAATCGCCACCTGTTTCGGCACTAGAACCACTAGAAACGGTTGCGGCAACGCCTTGAAAGTTTTCACCGCCTTTAACCATTTTTAACACCCTGTCAGCTTGTTCTTGTAAGGATGCACTGTCAGCGGCACTAATACCACGCGGTGTTGCAATCAGAATATGAAAAATATGATATTCGTAAGTCTCTTGTTGCGTTGTCGCTGTTTCTGGTGTTGCCGTTGTTGATGATTGTGTGGATGTTGTTTCTTCTTTTACCGCTTCGCCACCACCACAAGCACCCAACAATAACAACAAACTGAAACAACAGTAATAAGGTAATTTCAACATGGTTAGAACGCCTTAAAAGTAAATTATTTGTCTAAATACAACTATGAGAAGTTGGCATGGTCTTGGTGAAAATATTCTTGAAAATTTATTAAGTTATTTCAAGCAAGCACTGCGCACAACGGGGGTATTAACCGACAATGTGCCAGCGTTTTAACGTAGTTATATTTTTTACACCATTGACACCGTGAATTTATTGTACCTTGTCCCTCATGAGAATGCGAAATATAACACCCCGTTATACCCATACACGTAAGAAACACGAATGTGCTTACATACTATTGTAATTAAGATTTTTTCTTTTTAAACCGTCATTATGCCTTTTAACTCATCAATGCTACCACTACATAAACGTTTATCTTATCAACAAGCACGCTCAGTCATGCTTATCGCGCTCGCGTTAGGTATGTTATTTAGTTTCTTACAAATTTATCTTGATTACTTTTCTGCGCAAGCAGAATTAGATAACACCGTTAAACAAGTTGTTAATACGGTAAAAAAATCAGCCATACAAGCGGTTGATAATGAAGATAACAAATTAGCAGAGAGTTTGGCACAGGGGCTATTTCAGTACCAACCCATTTATAAAATTGAATTATTTGATAGCCGCCGAGAATATTTGATTAAGCGAGAACGTCCTCTGTTACCCACTCATTGGCGGTGGTTTTCTGAACTACTTTTTGGTAGCAATACGGTTTATGACAGCCCGCTCTATTTAAGTGATACCAACAATTTCGGTTTATTACGAGTAACTGTGGATAATCATTTACTTGCAACCCATTTTTTTGACCGTGCTTTTATTACCCTCATTTCTGGCGTGATACGCAATATTATATTAGCCCTTATTTTACTCTTTCTTTTTAATCGTTTATTAACAAATCCACTATTAAATATGGTGGCTGCATTACGTCAAATAGACCCAAAACAGCCAGAAAAACAACGGTTAATATGTCCATTACACCATGAACAAGATGAATTAGGACAATTGACACATTCAACAAATCAACTGCTGAATACGATTGAAGACAAACTGAAGGAACGCGACCGCTTGTTACAAGAAATGGAACAGGCAAAACAGCTTGTTGAACATGCTAGTCAAGCAAAAAGTGAATTTTTAGCGACCATGAGCCATGAACTACGCACCCCCTTAAATGCTGTGTTGGGAATGTTGTCGCTCACATTACACACCGCACTAGATGATACGCAGAACGAATATGTTGAAATTGCCAATCGTTCAGGGCATGAACTGTTAGAAATGATTAACGATATTTTAGATTTTGCAATGTTAGAAGCAGGGCAGCTTGTATTAACTGAAGAAACGTTTTACCTCCACCAAACAATAGAAAAACTCCTTAGCGAATTTGCTTTATCCGCACAAACCAAAGGGTTAGAAGTGTTAGTATGGATTGACACAGATATTCCTGAACGATTAGAGGGAGAACACGCCCGTTTTTGTCAGGTATTACACAACCTGATTAGTAACGCTATAAAATTTACAGAGAAAGGGGAAATTATCATCACCATTCGCCGTGCGGCTACACCATCGGCTATGGAAACGACAAAACTCTATTTGCATTGTGAAGTCAGTGATACAGGAGTTGGTATTCCCCTAGAGCATCAGGCTAAAATCTTTGATGTTTTTTCGCAGATAGATAATTCTAGCACTCGTCGCCATGAGGGAACGGGTTTAGGGCTTGCCTTGTCTAAACGCTTAGTTACCTGTATGCAAGGACAAATGGGATTAGTTTCTACGCCACAAGTAGGCAGTTGTTTCTGGTTTACCATCGGGTTTACTGCCAACACCCACACGGAACAATACGCACCATTCGAACATTTACATCTTCTCATTGCCCATCCCAGTGTAACAATTTGTCAATACTTACAAGATTATGTATCCCAATTTAATATTCAAACGATGACAACTACCCATTATTTAGAACTCCTAGATAAACAAACAGAAGCCGATATGCTCCTCCTAGATAGTTGCTTACTGCCCAGTAGGATTTTATCTGGTTTTACAAAACCCAATATTGTGCTTGTTCCCTGTAATCATTTGACAATCCTAGAATATCCACACTTTCTACAAAAACCAATATATTTACACCAGTTATATAAAAAAATTCAATGTATTATGCAAGGAAACCTATCGGTAAAAATTGATAATACGCAGGTTAATAATGCACCATCAGCAGATACAAAAAATATTTTATTGATAGAAGACGATATTTTTAATCAAAAAATCGCCTTACGTATGTTAAAAAAGCTGGGATTACACCCCGTTATTGTCAATACAGATGAAGAAGCCATCTGCTTACTGAAACAACAGCAGTACGCTTTGATTTTTATCAATTGTCATCCTAACTTATTAATGCACCAACCCCTATTAGACACACTACACCACACCATTCAAACAGTCCCCGTCGTCGCACTGTTAGCCATAACAGATACAATTCCGCCAGAATTTCCCCCAATTATCCAAGCGTATATTAGAAAACCCTTTAAACTAGAAGAGTTCACAACGCTAGTACAACGCTTATTAAACACAGAAACTGTTTAAAACAACTGTCTGTTAAGACTATTTTTAGCAATGCCTTTAAAAGAAAATGGCTTATTAAAAGGAATACCATGACAACATCACATCAACACTTTCTTAATGCACAACAAGTTATACCCGGCGGTGTCAATTCCCCTGTTCGTGCTTTTCGCGGTGTCGGCGGAGAACCCATTTTTATCGATCGCGCGGCGGGCGCATATCTTTATGATACAGACGGAAAAAAATATATAGATTATGTTGGCTCTTGGGGACCCATGATTGCAGGACATGCACACCCACATGTTATTAAAGCGGTACAAGAAACCGCTATAAAAGGCTTGAGCTTTGGCGCACCTAGCCCATTAGAAACCATGATGGCAGAACGTATTTGTAAGCTTATCCCATCCATTGAAATGGTGCGGATGGTAAGTTCTGGCACAGAAGCAACCATGAGTGCGATTCGTCTAGCACGTGGTTATACGGGACGAGACAAAATCGTCAAGTTTAGTGGTTGTTATCATGGACATGCGGATTCTTTGCTGGTAAAAGCAGGCTCTGGTGTCTTAACCCTTGGCTTACCAAATAGTCCCGGTGTGCCTGCTGATTTGGCTCAACACACGATTACCGCAGACTATAATGACCTTGAACAACTAAAAGCGATTTTTCAACAATGGGGTAAAGAAATTGCTTGCATTATTGTTGAACCGATTGCAGGTAATATGAATTTTGTTGCGCCTGTTACAGGGTTTTTACAAGGGTTGCGCCAATTATGCGATGACTATGGCAGTGTATTAATTTTTGACGAAGTGATGACAGGTTTTCGCGTTGCATTAGGCGGTGCGCAAGCTTACTACGGTATCAAACCTGATTTAACCACTTTGGGTAAAGTCATTGGTGGCGGAATGCCTGTTGGTGCATTTGGGGGAAAACGTGAAATTATGCACTGTATCGCGCCCTTAGGCACTGTATATCAAGCAGGTACATTATCAGGTAACCCTGTTGCGATGGCGGCTGGACTGGCGACATTAGACTTGATTTCTACCCCCGATTTCTACACGCAGTTAACGCAAAAAACAGCAAAATTAGTCAATGGACTTAAAGAACGCGCGATGGCTGCTAAGATTCCCTTGTTTGCTGATTATGCAGGCGGGATGTTTGGATTGTTTTTTAGTGATGCTACGGCTATTCATTCTTTTGCAGAAGTCAGTTTATGCAATGTAGAACGCTTTAAACACTTTTTTCATCACATGTTACAAGCTGGTATTTATCTTGCGCCTTCAGCGTTTGAAGCGGGCTTTGTTTCTGCCGCGCACACAGATGCAGACATTGAATTGACCTTAGCTACAGCAGAAAAGATTTTTGTTGACTTAACCTAACATAGACATAAAAAAACACAACGTCAGTCGCGTTTGCTAACGTTGTGTTTTATGAGTTATTAAATACTTAACGTTCTAAGTATTGCAATTTATCTTTCACACCATCCCATTCTGTTGCATCAGCAAGTGCCTCTTTTTGTTCTGCAATGACTGGCCATTGTTTTGCGAGTTCTGCATTAATCTCTACAAAAGGTATAAATTCGGGCGGCAAGTCATCTTCGGAAAAAATTGCCTGTGCGGGGCATTCTGGCTCACATAAAGTACAGTCAATACACTCCTCTGGATCGATCACGAGGAAGTTAGGACCTTCGTGAAAACAATCTACAGGACAGACCTCAACACAGTCGGTGTATTTACAACGAATACAGTTATCAGTCACCACAAAAGTCATGTTAAAATCACCGTTTTATAATTAAAAAAAGCGAGCTTATTTTAGACAGGAATGTAGTACAAGGTAAAGCAAAGAGTAAATATAAGTATTCATTACTCAAGTTGTCGATGCTTTATCATGAGCAGGCTACATTAAAACCGCCTAGAATGGACGGTACATGACGATGTGAAATATAGCTTATTTATAATAATATAGATAAAAAGGGTTGGCGTATTTTTTGCCTTGGGAAAATAGGGTTTTTACAAATTTTTCAATTCATCATGTTAAAAACAATCATTAAAATAATGTTTATCCCAGTGTTGTTATTAGGCAACATGGCACTGATTACAGGGATTGTTAATTATCTAAATCCACAACAACGGCTTGTTAAAGAGAAATCTTTAATCAGTAGCGTACAAGCTGAAATGGCCCCTGTGGTAAATCGTCCTGTTGGGTTGCAAACAGATAGCCGTTTATTACTGCCACCACAAACACCGATAACGCAACATGCCACCGCATTTCAGACTACACCTTTAGAACAACAAACTTATAACAAACACATTCTTTTACATTTTCAGCGCGATCAAGCCCTGCTAACCTCAACAGAAAGTTTACAACTAAAAACTGTTTTAAAGCAACTAATTATCCGTCCTGCTCAACGTATTCAGATTGTTTATGGAACTGATTATGCTGATGGAAGTCCTGTCGTTTTATCAACACAAACGCCGAAATTACGCGCACACTACATCGCCCGTTTTATCCATCCCTATACGGAAAAAGTCATGATGGTTTATCGTCCTTCCCTACCTGAAGGGACGGTTATTATCGAGTTTTTACCCGCTAGTTAATTAGCCAATCTTCCAATATTGGTTAAGTTTGCTTGCACTGTTATAAATATATCTCATTTTTATTGGCTTAATGATTTTTACAAAATCCATCGTTAATGATGGTTCTATACTATTCTTACGGATTTTTTTACAAACTATGATTGTTTATTTGAATGGTGAATTTCTGCCGTTGGCGGAAGCAAAAATTCCTGTGCTTGATCGAGGATTTATTTTTGGTGATGGCATTTATGAAGTTATCCCCGTTTATGACGGGCAATTATTTCGTATTCAGGAACATTTACAACGCTTAGAAAATAGTTTAGCTAAAATTCAATTAATTAACCCTTATACCCGTGCGGATTGGCTGCGGTTTATGAATGTGCTAATTGAACGAAATGGCGGTGGCAGTCAAACCATTTATCTTCAAGTTACCCGTGGTGTTGAAAAACGACAACATCATTTTCCTGATAGTGTAACCCCTACCGTTTTAATGACTAGCTCCCCATTTAGTGCGCCTGTCAAAGTAACACAAGGCTACACAGCCATCACTCGCCCAGATATCCGCTGGCTACGTTGTGATATTAAATCAACCGCATTATTAGGAAACGTGCTGCTTCGTCAAGAAGCCATTGCAAATGATGCAAAAGAAACCATCCTAATACGGGACGGTTATTTAACCGAAGGCGCGGCGACCAACGTTTTTATCGTTATAAAAGGCGTTGTCATGACACCGCCAAAGACCAATTTTATTTTACATGGGATTACTCGTGACGTATTAATTGAGTTTTTACAGCGCGCAGGGATTCCTTGTCAAGAAACGCCTGTTTCTGAATCACAATTGCGTACAGCAGACGAGATTTGGCTGACGAGTACGAGCCTAGAAGTTGCACCAGTTACGCGTTTAGATAATAAACCCGTCGGTTCTGGTCAAGTGGGTGCTGTTTGGTCACATGCGTGGGATGTATTTCAAACGTTTAAACAGCAAGCATTAAATCAATAGGAAGTAATCATGAACGGTTCTGATGTTCGTGCAGACAATAATGATGAATTATTTAATTTTCCCTGTGATTTTCCCATTAAAGTAATGGGATTAGCAGAGCAAGATTTTGATTTATTGGTGGTGGAAATTGTGCGACGACATTGTCGTGACGAATTGCGAGAAGGGGCTGTTAGTTTACGGAAAAGTAGCGGCGGTAAGTACATAGCAGTAACCGTTACCATCATCGCACATAACCGTGAGCAACTAGATGCCTTATACCAAGAATTAAGTAACCATCAACGAGTTACAATGGTATTATAAGATTTTCTACCCAATTTAGGCGGAATGTTCCGCCTTTCATCGCACTTAACTGCTATACTTTTCCCCCCTCTTTAATTGTTGATTATTTCATCGTGCTGAGTGATACGCTACAACAAGGCTTGCACGCCTTGTCATTAGAGATTCCATCTACTGTGCAAGTACAATTAATTCGTTACATAGAGTTATTACACAAATGGAATCAGGCTTATAACTTGACGGCTATTCGTCAGCCACAAGAAATGGTGGTGAAACACTTATTAGATAGTCTAGTCGTTTTGCCTTATATGCAGGGTGAACGTGTCTTGGATGTTGGTACTGGCGCGGGTTTACCGGGGTTGGTCATCGCATTGTGTATGCCTGAATGGTCTTATGTGTTATTGGACAGTAATGTAAAAAAAACACGCTTTGTGCAGCAAGTTATTGTCGAATTAAATTTGTCCAATGTAACGGTTATACACAGTCGGGTTGAACAGTATCAACCTGTTGAATTATTTGACTCAGTGATTTCTCGGGCTTACTCAAATTTAGCCTTGTTTTACCATCAAACACTACGATTGTGTAAACCAACAGGACAAATCATGGCGATGAAAGGTGCGTTACCAACCAACGAAATTGCAGAACTAACGGATGTCCCAATTAAAATTAAAACCATACCGTTGTCTGTTCCCTTATTAAATGCAGAACGTCATTTAGTGGTACTGTGTCATGACTGATTTAAGCAAAATTAAAGGTTATTTATTTGATTTAGACGGTGTTTTATATGTAGATAATGCACCCATTGATGGCGCAATAGAAACTGTTGCTTTGTTAAAAAAACGCAAAATTGCGTGCCGTTTTTTAACAAATACCTCAACCAAATCTACGACAACGCTATACCAAAAATTAAAACAAATGGGATTTGCCATAGAACAAGATGAAATTATTAGCACGCCTTACGCAACGGTTTTATATCTACGCCAAAAACCCCAAGCCCGCTGTTACTTATTGTTAGCAGAAGATGCAAAGCGCGATTTTCGAGAATTTCCGCAAACAGAAGACAAACCCAACTTTATTGTTATTGGCGATATTGGTGATGTATGGCGTTATTCCTTACTAAATCAGGTCTTTCAATACATGATGGCAGGCGCAGAATTAATTGCATTGCATAAAAACAAATTTTGGCAAACGGCAAACGGACTGCAATTAGATATTGGCGCGTTTATTACGGGTTTAGAATATGCGACGGGTAAAAGTGCCATTATTGTTGGCAAGCCATCGCCAACTTTTTTTGAGTTAGCTTTTAAAGACTTGCACTTACCACGCGAACAAATCGCAGTTATTGGCGATGACGTAGAAGCAGATGTTGGTGGTGGACAGGCTTGTGGATTAATGGGGATTTTAGTCCAGACAGGAAAGTTTAGAACGGAACAAGTGGTTAAATCTACGGTAAAGCCTGATTTAATTATTAATTCTATTAAGTCATTGGGGACAATGTTAGAGAGTTTGTAACATGTCATCATGTTGCAATACAAACTGCTGAAAATACCCTTAACACGCTATGTGTGCTTTTAGTAGGCGGAACAAACTATCCCTCGGTGTGTTCCGTCCTTTTTATTTTTAGAAATCAAACAAGTTTAGTAATTCTTTTTCTTCGTTTTGTTTGCGCAAGCGCGAAATTAAACCTAACAGTAAATTTTTATAAATAATTTTGCCTACCTGATTACTACTTTCAAGAATCCGTTCAAAATCTGGGCGATTAATCATTAATAATCCGCCCTTCTCTAAGGTGCGTACTGATGCAGAAGCAAAGTATTCATCAATAAAAGAATATTCACCAATTAACGCACCACATTCCAGCATACCCAAGCGTACTTCCTGTTCACGTGGTATATCTTGATTATCTTTAGGTAAAAAAACCTCCCATTTCCCATGGCTTACAATATATAACTGATCTACTTTTTGTCCTTCTTGCATCACAATAGCCCCTTTACTAAACAAGGCTTGTTTAAAAAAAGCTGTGATATAAAAGATTTGTTTCTTACTTAACCCATTAAATAATGGACAAACAGATAAAACAGCAAAATTCTCTTTAGACATGTTGTTTACACACCGTAAAATGATTTAGCGAGTAATACTAACATGATTTTTTCTTGAAACAGAATCAAAAAATTCGCCCAATAAAAAAGCCAATAAAATAACGTAACTAGCAGTTATCTCATTGACTTTTTGACAAATAATTACAAATCTACAAATTAAGGGTTCGTTTCTTCTTTGGGCGGTACATAGCCTGCTGGTTTTTGTATTTCATCACTAAATAAAAACTTTTCCATCTCTTCTTCCAGCAATTTACGTGCTTTCGGGTCGACGGGTGATAAACGATACTCATTAATCAACATTGTTTGGTGTCTTAACCACAATTGCCATGCTTCTTGGGACGTGTTATTAAAAATCCGCTTACCCAATTCCCCAGGATATGGAGGCACTTTTAAGCCTTCAGCTTCTTTGCCTAACTTTGCACAAAAAACGGTATGTGTCATAACAACATTTCTCCTACTGTCAATTTAGCTAACTGTTTCAATAATTTTACCACAGGTGCGGCAAGTCCTATAGCGGGGGGATGATGCGGGTCATACCAACAGGTATGCAACAACGGTATAGCAAGCGGTGTCGATTTAGATTGGATATATATGGGCGTAATGTCTAAATGAAAATGGGTAAAGGTATGTCTGAGTGATAAACCATTTTCTATATGGTAATCAGATAACTGTAAATTAGTTTCAATCCAAGGTACGACATCATTAAAACTGGCACATTCAGGAAAACTCCACAAGCCACCCCAAATACCCACAGCAGGTCGCTGTTGTAACAATACTTGTCCCATTGCTTGTTGCACAATAATAAAAAATGTTGTTTTCACAGGTAATATTTTACTGGGTTTAGGCACAGGATAAGCGGCCGTATTGCCTTGTTGATAAGCTAAACAATCCGCTTGTAATGGACATAATGTGCATTGTGGTTTACTGCGAGTACAAACAGTTGCACCTAAATCCATAATTGCTTGGGTATAAGCGGCAAGTTGCGTGTCTGGCGTGTGTTGTTCGGCAAAAAGCCATAATTGTGCCAATGTCTGCGGGTCTGTGGGCGGTTTAGTCAGGGCATGATAACGACACAATACCCGCTTCACATTACCATCTAAAATAGTTTGGCGTTGTCCTTGTGATAATGCCAAAATTGCCGCCGCTGTTGAGCGTCCGATACCTGCAAGTGCTTCCATTTCAAGCAATGTTGTTGGAAAAACACCATTATATTGATTGCACACCGTCTGCGCAGTTTTGTGTAAATGTCGCGCACGGGCGTAATAACCTAGACCTGTCCAATAGTGCAATACCTCATCTAACGGCGTAATTGCCAACTCTTGAACCGTAGGAAAGCGTTGCATGAAACGCTCGTAATAAGGAATCACTGTTGCAACTTGTGTTTGTTGCAACATAATTTCCGATACCCAGACACGGTAAGGGGTTGGATTTATTTGCCATGCGAGTTCTTTACGTCCATGTTTTTCAAACCATGCTAGTAACCGCACGCTAAAACTATCAGTCGACATCATTAATTAATAACTTATTTGTGATAAGCAGAAAAAAACTATTTGAATCAGTATTATCAATGCAAGCATTTTTTATACTGGTCAACCATATTGATTCAGGTGATAAGCGAAGTGTAAAACAGCTATCCTGAAAATTCCGTTAAGCCCAAATATAGCAACAGTACTATAAAAAGATTAAATAGAATATGAGTAAAAAGAGCGCATCAATAGAACAATTTGCTCGTTACCAAGCTCTGCTTGGTAATGCCTGTCTTGCAAGCTCCGCTTGCCGAGTACAAGCGGACTTAAGCGTAGGGCGTTCAAGTACCCGCCAAGCAGAGCTTAGCGAATAGGCATTACCAAGTGAAACTTGGTAACGAGCAATACTTTTTTACGGAAATCTGTTGAATAGGTCATTTCTTATCCTCTTTTTAAAATACGGTTACTATATTTTGCTAGAGATGACTAAAATAAAGTCTCATTCACCAAAAAAAAATCCCTCCCCCAACGAGCAGGGAGGGATTTAAGCGATTAATATAAATTATAAATCGCTAGGCTTACCAATCACACGCAGTTTAAAGAGTTGACGTTCACCCTCTTCGGTTACTAAATCCGCTTCTTCTGCCATTTTCACCAGATTAATAACAGGGCTTAAGCGTTTGACACTATAGCCAATTTTAATATCAAAAGTAGGGCTAGATTCAATCAATAAACCATTATAAACAAAGTTTATTTTGCCATTTGCTAGGAACTTATAATCCCCATAACGGAACGCATCAGGTAATAAATTCCGTGCTAAGACCATAATATCTCTGTCTATCACCATTGGTGATGCGGTTTGCATCATGCCATCTTCAAACACCACATATAATGTAGTGCCATCTTCGCTGAATGTTACGCCTTGCGCCATTCCTACGGGTGCTTTGACAATAAAGGGTGAGAATACCGCAGAAACAACCCGATTAAGCTTAGGTATTTCTAAACGCACTTCGCCTTTCTTCTTGACCCGAATTTTTAAACCGATATTGTTAAAATAAACCGTTTTACGAGGGGCAGGAATTAAGGTTAAGCGAATACCCTCAAGCGTCGTGAGTAAATACTTGCCTTCATCATCAATGGTAAGTCCAGCGGGTTCATTGTCATCAACTTGCTCAACGCCATCTTCATCAGGGAGTAAGGATAATTCTACGCCTTCTGCACTGCCTGTTCCCATCACACTGATTAAACCATCATCCTGTGCAACGGTGAAATTCGCATAATTCAGGCTGATTAATGTGCGGTTCACAACATTGATAATCGTATCTTGCAAACTTGTATCTTCATTCAGTGTTAAAGATACATTTAAGTCTGGAATACCTTCAGGTAAGGAAACAACAACGGATTCACTCTTTTTCAGCTTGAACTTAGGTAAAGTAATTTTGCCTTTCGGGAATTTAATTTTGCCGTTAAAAGGGTTAATTATCCAAGTTGTGGGTAAATATTTGTAAATTGTGGAAATTGTAACTTTAGTAAAATCCAAACTGAAAACAATGACTGTCAAGTCTTCTAACGCTAAAGAAGAAACAACGGTTGTTCCCAATAAGGTTAAAAGCTCGCTACCCATTTCACCATAAATTTCTTTATCTAATCCCGCAACATTACTGGTTGTTAAACCTGCTAAAGATTCTAAACTCAGGTTTTGGAATTGTGCGGTACTAAAACCACCAATAGCTGTATAAGTAATATAAGAGAGTTGCGTTGCGGTGATGCCTTTAACGGTTTCCTTATTAATGGCAGCAATTTGTGACTTACTTAACCCCATACAAGCGGCGGGTTTAATCTTAGCAATTTGAGTTGCGGACAAGCCTACAATGGTTTCAGGTTCAAAGCCTGCAACTTGTGATGCTGTTAAAACCGTAAAAATATTAATAGACAGTTTAACAACTTGTTTTACCGTAAAACCCGTAAATGCGATAGGACGTAAGAACTTAATTTGTTCAACTGTCAGCCCTTCTAAAGCATCTTCAGGAATTAAAGCGAGTTGGTCTGCTTTAAATAAAGCAAAAACAGCGGCAGGAATTTTGCTTATTGTCGTTGCAGTTAAGATAGAAAAGTTGATAGTAATGCTTGTTCCAACAGTGCTAGGATTGCCCGTTGCATCAACAATAACTACGATGACAGCTTGCGTTGTCGTCGGATTTCCCAAGTCATCATCTACATCTGTGCTGTCATCCTCATTGCCATCATCCTCACACGCACCAATGGTTGAGCCATTTTTTAGGTGGGCAGGCAGTGCAGATTCTGAAACGGTAATGGTGTGTTTGCCTTTATGACAAATAGTAACCTTTTCAGCTTTAGCAAAAGCACTGTTAATATTGAACATTAACAGTAGCGTACTCAATAAGAGAAAGTATTTTTTCATTATTAAACTCCATAAAACAACAGTAGTAATACGCATTGTAGCGATTCACATTTATTTAATAAATATGTATTTTACTTGAAATACGTGATGATACCTTTTATCTATGGATTTATACCACTGAGTATTTATTATCTGTCATTTAAATAGACTTGATTTTTTTCTAATAATCCTTATGCTATTAATCATTATTAGCACTCCATTCGAGAGAGTGCTAAAATGAAAGTGGGAGATAAGAATATATGTCAAATGCACTCGCTTTAAATATCGATAGTCAATTAGCTGTACTCAGTCACGATGTCGACCGTTATGCCAGAGCGGTAAAAACGGTGCCGATGTTAAGCGCGGAAGAAGAACGAGAACTTGCCGAACGCTTGCAAAAAGAAGGTGATTTAGAAGCAGCACGGATTTTAATTCTCTCCAATCTGCGATTCGTCTTACACATCGCTAGCGGATATCGGGGCTATGGTTTGCCTCAAGCCGATTTAATTCAAGAAGGCAATGTTGGCTTGATGAAAGCAGTCAAACGGTTTGACCCGACTATGGGTGTGCGTTTGGTTTCTTTCGCGGTTCATTGGATTCGTGCAGAAATTCACGAATATATTTTGCGAAATTGGCGCATCGTTAAAGTTGCGACAACAAAAGCACAACGAAAACTATTCTTTAATTTACGTAGCTCAAAAAAACGCTTGGGTTGGATGTCACATGCAGAAGTTGAAAAAGTGGCGACCGATTTAGGGGTTAGTATTAAAGACGTGTTAGAGATGGAAAAACGGATGGGGTTAAACGATATTTCTTTTGACCCACCCGAAGAAAGTGATGAAGCTGATGAAATGCTTGCCCCTGCGGCCTATTTAGAAGATGTTCGTTATGACCCCGCTGTATTGATTGAAGAAAATGAGTGGGAACAACATAACGATGGACAATTGCACACCGCTTTTGCCAGTTTAGATGCCCGCAGTAAAGATATTATTTGGCAACGCTGGATGAGTGACGAGAAAGCGACATTGCACGACTTAGCCGCAAAATATAATGTTTCTGCGGAACGCATTCGCCAGATTGAAAGTGAAGCGATGAAAAAACTAAAGAAAAATATTGTAATTGACGCATAATTAAGTCTTTCATAAAAGGCGGAGCAAGTCCGCCTTTCATCACGGTAATTAAGCAACTAACATTGCTGACCTTGCCAACAACTGCAAAGATTCCTCTAAGGCTTGTGCTAATACTGTTTGAGCTTGTGCAGCCGTCAATTCAACTTCATTGCCTTCTTTTTTCACATCAAATAACAATTCGCCACTGCTCACTTTTTCTTGTAACAACGCAATTAATGCCGCTCTATCTCGCGTGCCATCCAAATACGGCAAAATCAAACCGCCAACAGGATGTTCTATAGTCAATGTTTCAAAACGCAGATTAGAGGCTTTAATACCTTGTGTGATTCGCCATTGTGCCAACGTGCTGGCTTTAGGCTTATCACTAACAGTAATGACAAATGGCAAGGGACAAGCATGTAATTCAATCAGCCCCTTGGTATAAACCTGTAATAAAATATCGGCTAGATTGTGTTCTATCGTAGCACTATCAACGACTAAATCGCTGGGTAAGCGTAATTTAACCTGTGCGACTAAATCGGATAACTGCATAGACTGTGGGAATTGCTCACGTAAACAATGTAATCCCGCAATAATAATAGGATTATCTGTTACCAAATTGCCCAAACGATTGGCAAAGACGGTTTTACCTGCGGGTACTTGCGTATCTTGCACTTCTTCTAAGGTAGAAACAGCATATAAATTAATCAATCGTTCTGCTGAAATAGCACGTTGTAAAGGCGTATTTTTATGACATAGCAATGAATGGCGAAAATGCCGATTGCGTAAAAAATCCATATACTGCTCTTGATGTACTAAATCATCTTTAAACAAACTCAAGGTATTAGCAATCTCAGGCGGGAAATTGCTGGCTAACATTGTATGTAAATACGTATCCCCCACATAAACCAAATCATGCGCACTTGCTTGCTCAACAAACTCATGTAAATATAAAGGATTATTCTCAGCCTCTAAGAAATCATGAAATAAATAAGATTCATCAAATTCTGCAAATAATTTGAATTCCTCATTCAAAAATAGACTATAAGAATCTCGTCCTGCCTGTGTTGTTTCTGCTAAAAACTGCCATAACGCTCGCATTTGTACAACTTTTTCATGCGGGTCTTTAATAGACTTCGTATGGTACAACATCATATCCCGAATAGTGCCACGCATATTCCAACCGGGTTTAGTGTTATAACTGATATAAGCGATACCATTTGGATTTAAATGTTGCTGACAAATACGTAGAATTTTTTCCTGCACATCGGCTGTTACCCACGTGTAAATACCATGTGCAATAATATAATCAAACATGCCCTCTTGTTCGCTAAAGTCTAAAATATCCATTTGCTTAACAACAATATTTTTCAAATCTAAATGTTGAATAATACCGTTTGCCATAGCGACTTGACGGGCAGACAACTCAATACCAACACACGTAGCTTGCGGAAAAGCATGTGCTGTTGCCACAATATTTCCACCATTTGCACAACCTAGCTCCAAAATTCGCGCTGTTTCAGGACGCGGTGGATTCATACCAAACAACTGCGCAATTGCCGCAATATGATAAGGCTGGGTATAGTGCATTACATTAGACAAATAGGGTAATGCGTCATAACTATCTTGCTGTTCTGATGACATATATTTCTCATTAATTTAAAAGGAATGAAAGGGGTTTTATATACACTTAAATTAAAAAGGCGTATTAGCACATTTTTATAATCGCCACTGCATACGGTTTTTATCTAGCGTCTTTAAAAATCCTAAAAATAAGCAATTTTAAAAATTATCAATGTCCTGCAATCATCATCGTTGGTAACAACCACGAACCCGTTGCCACACTACCACGCTTTTCTACATCATTACCAATAGCTTGTATAGATTGAAACATCTCCACCAAATTGCCCGCAATAGTGATTTCTTGCACAGGAAACTGAATTTTACCGTTTTCCACCCAAAACCCACCCGCACCACGCGAATAATGCCCCGTGAGCAAATTAACCCCCATTCCCATTAAATCCGTTATATACAAACCTGTCCCCAATTGTTGTAACAAACTATCCAAATCACCCGCCGTACTATCCACTTGTAAATTATAAATACCACCTGCATTACCTGTGGTTTGTAACCCCAATTTACGCGCGGTATAACTATCTAAAACATAGCCCTGCAACACACCCGCCGTCACCAAATCCCGAGCTTGCGTTGCAACCCCCTCACCATCAAATGGCGCACTGCTTAAGCCCTTTAACAAATGAGGATTTTCTCGAATATGCATTATTGTAGGAAAAATTTGTTTCCCCACTGCATCCAATAAAAAAGAAGACTTACGATATAAACTCGTTCCACCAATGGCCCCAATAAAATGCCCTAACAAACTGACGGCGGCTGTCGCGCTGAATAAAACAGGGGCTTGTTGTGTTTTAACCTGTCGTGGATTTAAACGTTTTAATGCCCGCTCTGCGGCAGTACGTCCCACACTATCAGCAGACGCTAACAACTGCGGGTCACGACCAGCGGTGTACCAAGAATCACGCTGCATTTGCCCTTCGGCTTCCTGAGCGATGACTCGACAACTGATTGAATAACTGCTGCTTGTCCAACTCCCCATAAACCCATGAGAATTACCATATATCCGCGTGATTTGACCCTTATCAACACTACTGTTGTCCACCTGCTTAATACGACTATCAACCGCTAACGCAGCCTGTTCAGTCGTGAGAGCAAGTGCTATTGCCTGCTCGGTACTCAGTTCCCACGCATGATATAAATCCAAATCAGGAATATTGGTTGCCATTAAACGCGCATCCGCTAACCCTGCACACTCATCAGCTTGTGTATAGCTAGCAATATCACAAGCCGCGCTGACGGTTTCAACAATCGCGCTATCGCTCAAATCGGTACTACTCGCAGAACCTGTACGCTGTCCCTTATAAACAGTAATCGCAAACCCTTTACTTTGCTGATGTTCTATCGTATCCACATTACCATTGCGTACATTAATAGATTGCCCATGACTAAGGCGCAGACTCGCTTCAGCACTGCTTGCACCTTTTTGTTTAGCCTGAGAAAGAATAAAAGCGAGTCGTTGTTCTAGTTCTTGTTGTTGCATATCATTAATTATTAGGAAAAAAGCATAAACACCAACATAACCATCTTTTTTATAACAAGACAGTTACACACGAAAATTATTTCATTTACCGCCACATCATAACCCGAAATAACAGAAAAAACTGTTTGAAGCCACTCTCCATTTATTCAAGTTATAACCGAATGCTAAAGCTACTTATCTGAATATTCTTAGTAAAAAAAACTTATGCTGATTACAATCACCAATGACCAATAACGGAATGCAAGATAAAACACACTAGGTCATTACTTTTATGCAAAACCATACGACTCTTTCAAAAAGACAAGCCGTCTTAGTATTACTAGGATTTATCAGCATCTTGTCTGTATTGACACTTGCCGCCATCTTAGGCCTATCTAGCTTAACAACGGTTAATCAACAACTAGAAACCTTAGTAACAGAAAATAACGTAAAGTATAAATTAATTAATTATATGCGTGACTTAGTACGAGAACGCATTATCAGTGTTTACAATATTACAAACATGACAGACCCTTTCGAAATTGATGCTGAATGGGAAAAATTTAGCGAATACGCCAGAGAGTTTCTAAAATCACGCGAACAATTGTATCACCTGAACCTCAGTCCACATGAATATCAACTCCTAGAAAACCAAAAAGCCATCCTTGCTCAAGGACAAGCAACATTAGGAAAAGTAGTAGATTATGCACAATCAGGACAAATGAACACCGCAAAACAACTACTAGCACATGCTCAAATCATTAGTAATCAAATTATTAGCGAATTACAAGAAATTCGCCACGCCCGCGAAGTCGAAGCAGAAAAATCACTACAAGCCGCAACCATTGCTTACCAACAAACCGTAAAACAAGTAACTACCTTAGGCGGAATTGCGATTCTTTTATCCCTCTCCATTATCGGTTTTGTGGTTAAACGGATTAATCTACAAGAAAATGCGTTACGCTATGCTTTGCGCGAAATATCAATACTAAACAACCTACTAAAAGCCGATAACCAACGCATGGAAACCGAATTATCAGTTACCCGCCGTTTACAACAAATGGTTTTACCAAAAGAATACGAACTAGCAGGGATTGAAGAACTCGATATTGCCGTCTGCATGGAACCTGCGACAGAAGTTGGTGGCGATTATTATGATGTTTTACAAAGCAATGGCTCGATTAAAATTGGCATTGGCGACGTAACAGGACATGGCTTAGAAAGTGGCGTGTTAATGCTCATGGTACAAATGGCTGTGCGCACCCTACTGACCAATAATGTAACCGACCCCAAACTATTTTTATCCGTTTTAAATCGTGCGATTTACGACAACGTGCAACGCATGGATTCAGATAAAAACCTAACCCTCTCCCTCTTAGATTACGAACAAGGCAAAGTACGACTAAGCGGACAACATGAAGAAGTATTATTTATTGATAGTTATGGCATTGTTAAACGGATTGATACACGTGATTTAGGTTTTATCGTTGGGCTTGAACCTGATATAGAAAACTGGATTGCACACAAAGACATATATTTACAAGAAAATGAAGGGATTGTACTTTATACCGACGGCGTTACAGAAGCGTTAAATCACAAACGCGAATTGTACGGTATTAAACGCTTATGCGAAGTTATCAGCCAACATTGGGATTTATCTGCAAAACTGATTAAAAGAGCCGTGATTGCCGATGTGCATAACCATCTCGGCGCAATGCGCCCAATGGACGATATTACCTTGATTGTTATCAAACAACGGGCTTGTGTAATAACATCATGATGGTTTATCTTAAATTTTTCAGCTTTATATAAATAAAAATATATCATTTTAGAAATGATTGACAATTCTCCTTGTTTAGCAACCTAATAGACAAGTCATCCAAGATGACTATCACCTTTAGAAGAAATAAAGAACAACAAGGAGAATAATGCTATGCAATTAAAAAAAACTTATATTATCATCAGTCTATTGCTAACAACACAATCCCCTTGTCTATGGGCAACGAATGGCTATTTAGCACATGGATTCGGGACAAAAAGTAAAGCCCTTGCAGGGGCAGGTGTTGCCCTTCCCCTAGAAGGACTCAGTGCAGGGACAAATCCCGCGCTAATGGTTGGTGTAGGCAACCGTTTTGAAATGGGATTATCAATTTTTTCCCCTCGCCGTAGCTACACCGCAGACGATAACGGCTCATCCGTTCCCCCCCCACTCGGCCCTGCAACCATTACACCCGGCACCTATGACAGTGACAAAGAATACTTTCCAATTCCATATATTACCTACAACAAATTACTAAATGAATACAGCAGTATAGGTGTTGCGATTAGTGGCAACGGTGGCATGAATACCGAATACCCAACAACCGTTTTTGCCCCATTTAATAACCCCTATGGACAAGCCAGCTCACCAACAGGTGTCGATTTAGCCCAAATATTCATGGGCATACCCTACGCCTATAAAATCAATGCACAACATACCATCGGCATCATGCCCATTGTCGCCGTACAATGGTTTAAAGCCTACGGTTTAGCCCCTTTCAGCCCATTTTCCAATGCCCCCGAATCTTTAACCAATAACGGCTACGACTACTCTTATGGCGGTGGTTTACGGGTCGGTTGGTTTGGCGAATTAACCGAACAATTTTCTGTTGGTGCATCTTATCAAAGCCGTCTTTACATGAGCGCGTTTGACGACTACAAAGGTCTATTCGCAGAACAAGGAGATTTTGATACACCACCAACGTTTACCATCGGCACCGCTTTTAAAGCCACGCCCGAATTAACCTTTTTATTAGACTGGCAACGAATTGAATTTTCTGATGTCGCCGCCATTAGCAACGCCTCAGACTTAACCTTTACATTTGGAGATACGCTACTTGGCACAGATAACGGTTTAGGATTTGGCTGGAAAGATACCGACGTTATTAAATTTGGCGTGCAATGGGAATATAACGAAGACTGGACATTACGCGCAGGCTACAGCCATGCAACAAGCGTGATACCCTCAACCCAAGCCCTGTTTAATATTCTTGCCCCTGCAACAATCAGCCAACATATAACCTTTGGGTTCAGTCATTTACTGGATAAACAAAACGAATTAAATTTATCCTTTATGTATGCCCCAGAAAAAACCATCAATGGAACAAACCCAAATACAGGCACACAAACGGGGAGTATTCAACTACAAGAATACGAACTTGAATTAGGATGGAGTTTACGATTCTAATTTTCTGCTCGTCTGAATCAGAATTTACCCAATAATTAATTTTTTTAATTCTGATTCAGACAAATCCCTTTAGACAATGAACTACCTTAGTTCCAGCAAGAATTGATGTTATCTATTAACAGGTCAATCATGAGCAAAACCAACATAAAACAAGTCGTCCCACTACGTTACGGCGTAATATTTAAAAAAGCCTTCTGCGATGTTGAAATTTTCAACAGCTTTGTGCATGACATACTGGGTATAGACTTTCACTGTGAAATTGTTGAAACCGAAAAAGAATTTGACACAATCATAGGCAATGTCAAACCCCGCTTTGACCTCTACGCTGAAGACAAGAAAAAACGCATTATCGTCGACATCCAACACCGCAGAGACCATGACCACTATGACCGTTTTTTACACTACCACTGCGCGGCACTCCTAGAACAAATCAAAAATTCTTATGATTACCGACCTAACTTAGCGGTTTATACCATCGTTGTTTTAACCTCAGGCGACAAACATAAATCCCCACTATCAGTCATAGACTTCGACCCCAAAAACTGGCGTGGCGAACCACTGGGAGAAATTCCCCATAAAATTGTTTACCTCTGCCCTAAATACTTAAACGACGATACACCCACACTATACCGTGAATGGTTACAAGTCATAGATGACAGCCTAGACGGCGAAATTGACGAATCCCAATATGACCGCCCAGAAATTCAGAAAATAGTCCACCGCATTGAAAAAGATGATATATCCCCAGAAGAACGCTATTGGATGATTGAAGAATACAACGACGAAAAAGCCAAACGCGAAATGCGGGAACAAGCGATTAAGGAGGGCATGGAGAAGGGTATAGAACAGGGTATGGCGAAGGGTATCGAGAAAGGCATCGAGAAAGGCATTGAGAAGGGCTTAATGGAAGGACGAACCAGTACACAAACAGAAATTGCGAAAAAATTAATCTCACTGGGTTTAGATACCGCCGCCATTGAACAAGCCACAGGGCTAAATGCGGAAGAAATTCAACAGTTAAAAAATTAGATCAAGAAGCGATTAGACTCCTGTGACTGATTGCAGGCGTTCAATCGCTTTATTGGACATCAGAAACATTTAACAGGTCAATCATGAGCAAAACCAACATAAAACAAGTCGTCCCACTACGTTACGGCGTGATATTTAAAAAAGCCTTCTGCGATGTTGAAATTTTCAACAGCTTTGTGCATGACATACTGGGTATAGACTTTCACTGTGAAATTGTTGAAACCGAAAAAGAATTTGACACAATCATAGGCAATGTCAAACCCCGCTTTGACCTCTACGCTGAAGACAAGAAAAAACGCATTATCGTCGACATCCAACACCGCAGAGACCATGACCACTATGACCGTTTTTTACACTACCACTGCGCGGCACTCCTAGAACAAATCAAAAATTCTTATGATTACCGACCTAACTTAGCGGTTTATACCATCGTTGTTTTAACCTCAGGCGACAAACATAAATCCCCATTATCCGTCATAGACTTCGACCCCAAAAACTGGCGTGGCGAACCACTGGGAGAAATTCCCCATAAAATTGTTTACCTCTGCCCTAAATACCTTAACGACGATACACCCACGCTATACCGTGAATGGTTACAAGTCATAGATGACAGCCTAGACGGCGAAATTGACGAATCCCAATATGACCGCCCAGAAATTCAGAAAATAGTCCACCGCATTGAAAAAGATGATATATCCCCAGAAGAACGCTATTGGATGATTGAAGAATACAACGACGAAAAAGCCAAACGCGAAATGCGGGAACAAGCGGTTAAAGAGGGCATGGAGAAGGGTATCGAGAAAGGCATTGAGAAAGGCATGGAGAAAGGCTTAATGCAAGGACGAACCAGTACACAAACAGAGATTGCAAAAAAATTAATCTCACTGGGTTTAGATACCGCAGCCATTGAACAAGCAACGGGGCTAAATGCGGAAGAAATTCAACAGTTAAAAAATTAGATTAAGAAGCGATTAGACTCCTGTGACTGATTACAGGCGTTCAATCGCTTTATTGAACATCAGAAACATTTAACAGGTTAATCATGAGCAAAACCAACATAAAACAAGTCGCCCCACTACGTTACGGCGTGATATTTAAAAAAGCCTTTTGCGATGTTGAAATTTTCAACAGCTTTGTGCATGACATACTGGGTATAGACTTTCACTGTGAAATTGTTGAAACCGAAAAAGAATTTGACACAATCATAGGCAATGTCAAACCCCGCTTTGACCTCTACGCCGAAGACAAGAAAAAACGCATTATCGTCGACATCCAACATCGTCGTGACCATGACCACTATGACCGCTTTTTACACTACCACTGTGCGGCACTCCTAGAACAAATCAAAAATTCTTATGATTACCGACCTAACTTAGCGGTTTATACCATCGTTGTTTTAACCTCAGGCGACAAACATAAATCCCCACTATCAGTCATAGACTTTGACCCCAAAAACTGGCGTGGCGAACCACTGGGAGAAATTCCCCATAAAATCGTTTACCTCTGCCCTAAATACCTTAACGACGATACACCCACACTATACCGTGAATGGTTACAAGTCATAGATGACAGCCTAGACGGCGAAATTGACGAATCCCAATATGACCGCCCAGAAATTCAGAAAATAGTCCACCGCATTGAAAAAGATGATATATCCCCAGAAGAACGCTATTGGATGATTGAAGAGTACAACGACGAAAAAGCCAAACGCGAAATGCGGGAACAAGCGATTAAGGAGGGCATGGCGAAAGGTATCGAGAAAGGCATCGAACAAGGTATTGAGAAGGGCATCGAGAAAGGCATCGAACAAGGCATCGAGAAGGGTATAGAACAGGGTATAGAACAGGGTATGGCGAAGGGTATCGAGAAAGGCATCGAACAAGGTATTGAGAAAGGCATCGAACAAGGCATCGAGAAAGGCATGGAGAAGGGCTTAATGCAAGGACGAATAGAGATTGCGAAAAAATTAATCTCACTGGGTTTAGATACCGCAGCCATTGAACAAGCCACAGGACTAAATGCGGAAGAAATTCAACAGTTAAAAAATTAGATTAAGAAGCGATTAGACTCCTGTGACTGATTGCAGGCGTTCAATCGCTTCAGCTATTGGAGATTAGAAAACCATAAAATAGCGGTAGTTATTTTATTTTTTGAAACTCTCGCATAACCAATTGTTTTATTTCATCTGTCACCAATGGAAATGAATTTAATACGTGTTCAAATTCTGTTGGGGTTAGGCCGTATAAATGGGCGATGAGTGCGTCTAGTTCGGCGCGGAGTTGGGCGCGTTGTTTGGGGTCGGTTTCGCCTGTGAGGATTTTAAAACCTGATTGGTTTAATTCATCGCGTAAGTCGTCATAGTCGGGCGTGGTGCAGATAAGTTGCGCAGCGCGTTGGACTATTTCGTTAAATATCGGGTCGGTTGCGGTTAGGCGGGAAACGGGAAGTTGATAAATGTAAAACATGTTTAAAGTTGTTGTAACTTTTTGTCGTAGAAAATAATCTAAAACAAAACTGTTAGACACAGCACAAAAAAATAACATTTCTTGATGACTAATACCTGTTTCAGCAACTTTTAACGTGGTGCTATTTACTTCTGTAAATACGTTTTTTGGTGTTATTGTAGAAATGAAAGTTCTCTCATTCGTATTACCTGCAATTCTTCTATGTAACCAACGATAGCCTTGATAATCTAGTTTTTTCCCATTATCCACTTGTTTTCCTAAAAATTTTTTTCTACCATCAGATTCATCTATCCAATAACCTGAATGTTCTGTTGTTAAACTAAACTGATGAAACATTTTGCCCGTAAATAAGGGCAACCGCCCCGCACCCGCTTCGGTTTTAAACAAATGACTGTCGTTAGTCATGTCAAATTCACGACTTAATTTTAAATTCCACGTATAGTAACCGTATTTTAAAAAGAGGATAAGAAATGACCTATTCAATAGATTTCCGTAAAAAAGTATTAAAAGTGAAACAAGAAGAAAATCTCACCCTAGCAGCGGTAGCGAAACGCTTTCAAATAGCCATCGCAAGCGTCGTCAGGTGGAGCAAAGTATTGGAAGCCAAAGGGACACGTAACAGACCAACTAAAATAGATATGGAAGCCTTAAGACAAGATGTGGCGTTATATCCCGATGCTTACCATTATGAACGCGCAGCCCGTTTTGGGATTACGGAAGGCGGGATTCGCCATGCGTTAAAACGTCTAGGGATTAGCCGTAAAAAAAACACTCAAACACCCCAAAGCCAACCCCGAAGCACGGCAAATCTTCCAAGACAATATGAACCGTTATAAACAATCTGATAGGCAAATTGTTTTCATCGATGAAAGTGGTTTTGCTCATGATATGCCACGCCGTTTTGGTTATGCACCTATCGGCGAACGTTGCTTTGGCACGCAAGATTGGAATGCAAAGGGACGTACTAATGTCATCGGGGCTTTGCTCAATTTTTGTTTATTAACCATCTCTTTAGTTTCTGGGGCGATTAATTCCGATGTCTTTTTCGCTTGGATAACCCAAGACTTACTTCCTAAACTCCCTCAGAATTCTGTGATTGTGATGGATAACGCCACTTTTCATAAACGTAGTGACATTCAGCAGGCTATTTTAGACGCTGGGCATCTCTTGGAATATTTACCGCCTTATTCGCCTGATTTAAATCCTATTGAGCATAAATGGGCTCAGGCTAAGACTCTCCGTAAACAACAACATTGTTCTATTGATGAGCTCTTTTTACTGAATTCTATTTAATCTTTTTATAGTACTGTTGCTATATTTTCTAATTGTTCGCCTAACAGCGGAAATTGCAACATTTTCTCTGCAATTTGCACATCTAATGCGTTTTTAAACTCCATCACTGAACGTGAATCTGGCGAGAGTTTTTTAATTAAATCCGTCGATAACCATAACGCGCCTTGTGCGGGAAACGTTTCTAATTCTTGCAAGTCATGACGCATAAACGCGGTGGGGAATTTATCCGTTGTCCGTCCTTTTTCAAAACTCAATACGACAAATTTAAAACGACTATCCACGCCTTCAAAAATAGCTTTGCGGTTCTCAAAACAAAATAATCCCGTGATTTCTGTCTTTAAAAACAACAAATCCCGTAAACCCGTCGCGCCTAAATCGGTATAAATCCCGCTGGGAATCACGATGCCACACAGTCCGTTTTGTTGCAGCAGGTTAAAACTTTGTTCGGTAAATAGTTTATAAAGATTAACATCACTGCCCGTTTTTTTGCCATTGACAACAGCGGATTGATGTTTAAATTGGGGCGCAGACCGTAAAAACTGGCTCACATGCGGAAATTGGCTTAAATAATCAAGCCATGCGGTTTGTATTTCAGGTTCGGTTAATAATTTTTCTTGTTCTTTTTCAAATTCTTTAATCGTCATTTTGTTTTTGCTGACAATAGCGGAATAGTCGAGAAAAAACTCTTTACTGTTCGGTTTAAACGTATCCCAAGGCGGATTAGCAATAATCGCATCAAATCCCCCGCGCGCTAACACCTCATCAAACTCATAACCCCAATGAAATGGCTGTAACCGTTCTATATCCGCAATCGTCAACGCCCGTTTTAGCGGTTTACCTTCTTTATTTTTCACCTCGTCCCACGTTATTTGTTCAAACTGAATTTTTAAGCGGTGAAACTCTTCTAATAACAACTGGTTCAGCACCAATTGTGCTTCTTTCCGCGCTTGTTCAATCGCTTCACGTAAACCACGCAAATCTTTACTATAAGCCGTTGCTTCTCGATAATTGCTAATCATGCGGTTTTTATCCGCTAACAAAGTATGATAACGCACGGATTTTTCTTTCTTAAACAAATCAAACTGTTCAAACTTAGTGGCATCCACCGTTAATAAACCGACCAGTGAATTCCCCGCCATGACGTTAAAATCAATATTCGGTAAAGGTTCTAAATCCGCCGCTTTTTCCACTGACGCAA
Organism: Beggiatoa leptomitoformis; assembly: GCF_001305575.3. NCBI lineage: Bacteria > Pseudomonadati > Pseudomonadota > Gammaproteobacteria > Thiotrichales > Thiotrichaceae > Beggiatoa > Beggiatoa leptomitoformis. The sequence continues at coordinate 1,050,226 of NZ_CP012373.2, read as the reverse complement.
CTAAGGCCAAAAACAGGCGTAACTTAGCAATTTCAGTGGCTTCTTCCATAATATCCACGCCAAATAAATTATGCGTGATGATATTTTTTTTAATCTCATACAAACCATGTGGTGTCGCTGATTTAGCACTAATTGCCTGATAAATATCTAACAAGGTTTTCATCGCCGCGACTAAAAACGCCCCTGAACCACAAGCGGGGTCTAACAATTTTAACGAGGGCAAAATCGTATTTAATAAGGTATGCGTGAGCTGTTCATCTAATTGGCTTAATAATTCGGTTAAACTGTCAAAACGCCGCGCTTCACAAACCCCTGTAATATCAGGCAACTGCACTTTATCCAAAATCAAACGATGAATCGTGCGTTCACATAAATATTCAGTAATTTCTTTACGGGTGTAATACGCACCAAAAGCCTTTTGATTAATATATTTTTCAAAAATGTAGCCTAAAACATCAGGATTAATTTCGCGGTCGTTACCCGTTGGCGAATCGTCCAAACTCCATGAATAACCCTGAAAAAGCAAAAACAACTGTTCAAAAGCTTTATCGGCAATTGTCAATTGCGCCCGATACTGCACTTCTAACTTATGCTCTAAAAACAGCCCGCCGTTTAAATAAGGAATATCACCCAACAGCGCGCTATTTTGTCGTTCATGCACTGGTTTAGCGAAACCTTCAAAAAACAAAACTTGCAAAAAATCTTTATAAAAACTATTTGCCTGACGTGTTTGGCTTTCTGCTAACTTATGGGTTAAATAATCTCGATTGCCCTTATCCAAAAAGCCTTTTTTCTGCAAAAACCAAATAAACATGATGCGATTCAACAGCACTGATGCGTACCACCGCCGCGAACGTTCATCAGGAATGCCATGAATTTCTAACACAAAAGACTCTAAAAACCCTGAAAACTCGGCATAAAACTTTTTGGTAATCGGTTCAATATCTAAGGCTTTTTTCAACCGTTGCAACACTTCAACCAGTGCCAAATCGCCTGAATCATCCAATTCGGAAAAATCCACCGACAAAGCGGCTAATTTACTGATTAACGCATCGCCCGACTGCCCGCGAAAATAAGCATGTTCACGCGGTAGGGTTTTATTGCCATCCCGTTTTGCCCAGAAAAAAACCGCTTGCGTTGATTTATCGGTAAAAATCAATAAATTCTCGACGCTATATTCTGCCGTTATCGCTTGCGCGACGGCTTGTCGTTGTTTCGCCTGTGGAAATGTATCGGCAGAAATCAGAAACACCAAGACTTTTCCCAACGTTGCAAACGGTAAACAGTCGTAATCAACTTCTGCGACCGACAAAGTAAAGGCTTTACGTTTCTCAGGTCGATTCCAGCCTAATTCACTGATAAAGAGCTGAGGAAAATCAAAATGCTGTATAGCGTGTCGTAAATTGGAAATATTGAGCATGGTTCTGATGTCGGTTGGTGGTGGGGTTAAGATTAAAAGATTGTCTGAATCAGGATTAAAAGATTGTCTGAATCAGAATTTTCAGAATTTCCAGAATTTCCAGAATTAAAAACAATTAAAGATAAAGATTGTCTGAATCAGGATTAACAGAATTAACAAAATTTCCAGAATTAAAAAGACAAGAAAATTAAAAGAATAAAAAAAATTATGTTTTTAATTGTTTTTAATTGTTTTTAATTCTGCTAATTCTGGAAATTCTGTTAATTCTGATTCAGACAATCTTTTAATCCTGAAAATCCTGATTCAGACAGTCTTTTAATCCTGATTCAGACCGATATTCAAGCAATTTTATCTTTTTCCCATGCCAACATGGCTTGTTTTCGGGTTACGCCCCAGCGGTAATCGCCCAGTTCGCCTGATGCTCGTTACCAAGCAGAGCTTGGTAACGAGCAATACTTTTTTACGGAAATCTGTTGAATAGGTCATTTCTTATTCTCTTTTTAAAATATGGTTACTATATCAAGCATGGTTCTGATATCGGTAGGCGGTGTGTGGTCTGAATCGGGATTTTCAGCGGGAAGTTGGGTAGTTTTTATCTTCTACCGTTGTACTAGCAAAGTACCAGGGGGGGCGTATTTTGCAAAATAACCCCGTATGCCTTGTAAAATGGCTTGGGCTAGTTGGCGTTGATAATTGGGGTCGTTTAATTTGCGTTCTTCTTCAAGGTTAGAAATAAACGCGGTTTCTATTAATACCGAAGGAATATCAGGGGAACGCAGCACTAAAAAGCCTGCACGTTGTACTTTAGATAGATGGGTTTTATTAATTTGACGCAAGCCGTTTAATATTTGTTCCGCTGCATGTGCGCTGGCTTCTAGTGTGCCTGTTTGGGATAAATCTAGTAAAACGGAGGCTAATAATTCATCTTTGTCGTTTAGGCTTACACCACCTAATAAATCTACGGCGTTTTCTTTTTCTGCCAGCCATAACGCGGCTTCACTGCTTGCCCCACGTTGCGAGAGCATGTAAACCGATGAACCCCGTGCATTGTTATTTCCTTCGGCGACTGCATCGGCGTGAATAGAAATAAATAAATCGGCTTGATATTGACGGGCTAAATCAATTCGTTCTCGTAGTTTTAAGAAGTAATCGCCATCTCGGATTAAGATGGGGCGCATACCATATTCTTTATCAACTAATAGGGCTAGTTGACGCGCAATTGCTAATACGACATTTTTTTCATAAGTGCCTTGATTACCAATTGCACCGGGGTCTATACCGCCATGTCCTGCATCAATTGCAACAATAATTTCTCGTCCTTTGCCGTCGCGGGTTGGCAGTGGCGAGATTGGGAGCGGGCGGGTATTGGTTTGTGGAATAGGCGTTGTGCGGGTGGCGGTTGTTTTGCGGGTAGATTGACTGGCAAGGGTGGAGGGTTGTGTTGGCGTAATAACCGCCGCTTGTGACAAATTGCGGTTCGGTGTGGGAGAAATGGGTGTTGCATTCACGCTTGCATTTGCGTTGTAAATATCAATTGTTAGGCGATGCCCAATCATGCCCGCAGGTTTTAGTAAAAAACTTTTGGTGCGGACGGGCATTCGTAAATCAAAGACAACCCGCAGGTCGTTTGCATTACGTGGTGCGCTACGAACACCTTGAATAATTGCGCTATTTTTTGAAATGCCTGCAAGGGTGGTTGCAAGGGTGGTGTTTTCTAGGTCAATAACTAGTCGTTCTGGGTTTGATAGGGTAAAGAGGGTGTAACGGACAGGGCTGTTAAGGTCTAGCGATACTTGGGCATTATTACTATTTTCAGCACTAAGGCGCATTCCTAAAAGCTGGTTGCTTTCTGCTTGTATGGTAAAAATGGGCGATAACAGTAAAAAAAATAAAAAAATGGGTGCTTTATGTAAATTCCACATTGTTTTGCTCGAATAAAAAATATTGAGAATGCATAAACTGTGCATAAGAGTATCTAGCTAGTTGTCAAATAACAACCTCTCCTCTATCTTGTATCGCACGGAAACACTCTTTATTCATCATAGGTAAAAATTATGCGTTCATTAATATTGTTTGGTTTTATTGTCTGTTCTATTAGTGCTTTTGCCAAAGATACGCCTGATGTTGACTGTGAAAACCCGCAAGGCACTTATGAGGAAAACTATTGTGTCGAGTTGTCGTATAAAGCGGCTGATGATGATTTGAACACGACTTACAAAAAAGTAATGAAAAACGACCTTACCGCAGAACAAAAAGCGTTACTCGTCACAGCGCAAAAGTCATGGATTAAATTTCGGGATGATCATTGTGAGTTTGCGACTTATAACGCGCGTGGCGGTACTGGATTTGCTGCTTTTTTAAGTGGTTGTTTACGTGATATAACGCTGGAAAGAACAGCCGAGTTAAATGCTATTTTAGATGCCCCTGAATAATGGGTTATTTTAGTGTATGGGCGTATTTTCTTTATAGAGAGATATTATGCGATATATTATATTGTTTTTACTGGGGTTAGCTTCGTACTCGGTAACGGCAGCAGAACCCGATACATTACGGCAAATTGTACAAAATACGTTGTTAGATGTGGGGGAAAATAATCAGCTATCTACCTTACAAAACTCAGCCGATGGCTTTACTTTTTTTGATAACAGTGGGCAGGAGTTATTTGCTGTTGCAACCATACGCACTGTTGAAGGCGAAACACAATCGCGTGAAATACGAACAGTATGGCGTAAAGGTGGGGAAGAGCAAACCAGTGGCGGAGATAGGGTTATTTGGGGGTTTTTTTATGCTAATCCTGAAGATGTTAGTTGGGGAAGTTTTAATAACCCTGATGTTTATTTGAAGGTATGGATTGATAGAAGTGGACGGGTTGATGTTAATTTCTTTCATGTCTCTGTTCCTGATATTTTTGTCGCAACGGGTTTTGCGAAAAATGGCGCGCCCACTTCTGCTTTTGGTGAGTTACAGAGTACGGTTACTTTAAATAGTCGTTATGTAAGACATTATTTGCCGAATGGTGGAGATAGGTTTTTTCGTTCTAATTAGGTTGTCTTAGTCCTTTCTTATGCCTTTCTTTGTTGAGGGGGGTTTATGCTTTTTTAATAAATTCCCCTCCGCTCTTCTTTTTAAAAAAGCGAGTGGCTGAATAGTTAAAAACTTTCTCGCACTTAAGCATTGATTGTTGTAAACGGTCTAATATAAATAAGAAAAAAATCCTTAGACGAGATGACAATTTATTTATTTTTTAACACCTTGTAATAAGCATTAATACCACTTAACATGCGCTTTTCATGTAGACATTTGGTCTCATGCCCAAAAACCCTAAGTTCTCCTCATGTCCTTCTTTAAAAAAGAATTACAACTATTTTTCATTGCGTTAATGTTTTATACCCGTTTACCGTGTCCTGCATGGGTTGGTTATTCTGATGCGTATTTAAGTCAGGCAACAAAATATTTCCCGCTAATGGGTTGGATAGTCGGTGGATTTGCCGCTTTAATTTTTCTCTTAGCAGATTTATTATTTAGCTTAAATATTGCGGTGTTACTGAGCATGATTGCGTCTATTTTACTTACTGGCGCATTTCATGAAGATGGGTTAGCTGATGTATGCGACGGTTTTGGCGGAGGTTGGACAAAAATACGTATCTTAGAAATTATGAAGGATTCGAGGGTCGGGTCTTATGGTACTATTGGCATGAATTTAACATTATTGTTAAAATTTTCCGCATTGACGGCAATGTCGCCTGAATTAATTCCCTATGCATTAATCGCAGGACATAGTATAAGCCGTTTCGCCACCAACACGATAATTGCCACAGCAACTTACGTGCGGGAAAATGATGATAGCAAAGCTAAACCAATTGCTAAGGGAACGTCATTAACCGCGCTGATTATTGCGGGTTTATTGGGTGTCGCACCGTTTATGCTTCTGCCAAGTTACGGCTGTTTATTGGCAATCGTTCCCGTTTTTTTCCTCACCTTTTATCTGAGACACTATTTTAATAAACAGATTGGGGGATATACCGGTGATTGCTTGGGCGCGACCCAACAACTGACAGAATTGCTTTTCTACCTCACGATAACGACAGAATTTTGGACATCTATCTCATTCGACATACTACACCAGCCGTCTTGAGTGGCGTTTGCTATGGGCAATCAGACATTGCACTTGCCGATAGTTTCGCAGAAGACGTGATGTTGGTTAAAAAGAAATTAACGGAACTAGACAAGGACGGTGTTATTATTAGCAGTCCGTCAGGACGTTGTATTCAACTTGCTGAAAACTTAGGAGGAAATGTAATAAGCGATTCGCGGATTATGGAGCTAAATTTTGGTGAGTGGGAAATGAAGAATTTTAACGACATTAATCCAGAGCAGTTGCAAAAGTGGACGGACGATTTTGTGCGTATCGCTCCGCCAAGAGGAGAGAGTTATCAAACGCTTTCTGCGCGTTGTCAGGATTTTTGGAATGAGTTAATTCAACAGGACTATCAACAGGTTTCTATTGTGACTCACGCGGGCGTGATTCGTGCCTTGATTGCTTTATTATTAGAAATTCCGCTACAGAAATCGTTTTGTTTTAAAGTAGATTATGGGTCTGTGCATAAGTTTGTTTATCAGAAAGATTGGCACGCCATCGAGTATTTAAATCGCTAAATGTGCTGAATACGCATTATAAATATAACCCGCTTAGGTTAGTGCCAAATAAATCAGAACTTATCGTATTAAAACCGATTAGTTGGTTGATTATTTTGGTTTATTTGGTGCTACAGGTGTTTTCTGCCTTGTGTTGTTTTCCACGCAATTCTCGCCCTTCATTAACCTCATTTTGCTTAAAATAATTATTGAGGTGATAAAGTAATGTTTCGCACAACTGAAAATAAAATTATTTTGGTCACTCGCCATACTCGTTTAGATGAGTTGAAAGCGCGGTTTAATACCCGTTCTCAAGCGAAATTTTATGTAGAACAATTTGGTGCGGATTTCTCTGAGTATTTGGAAGAGCATGAAACTTATCAACAGGCGATTGAGCAAGCTGTTTTATTATTAAATCAGTTAGGACGTGTGCAGTTATTAGACCGTCGTTATTTGTCGAATTTTATTTTTGCGGCTGAGGATACGGTTGTTGTGTTAGGTCAAGATGGTTTGGTTGCAAATACGTTAAAGTATCTTGATGGACAGGCGGTTATTGGCGTTAATCCAGATTCACGTCGTTATGATGGGGTTTTATTGCCCTTTACGGTTAAAGATTTAAAAATGATTGTGCCTGAGGTATTTACACATCGTCGCCCTTTAAAAACGGTGACAATGGCACAAGCCTTGTTAAATAATGGGTTACAGTTGTATGCGGTTAATGATTTGTTTATCGGTACACGGTCGCATAGTTCAGCGCGTTATCAAATCGCATCAGGTCATTTTAATGAAAATCAGTCTTCTAGTGGTGTGATTGTTTCTACGGGCTTGGGGTCAACTGGTTGGTTAAAAAGTTTGTTGATGGGTGCAACGGCGATTTCACAAGCGTTGTCAGAATCAGAAAAGAAAGCGGAGAAAAAAATCGCCACGTCAGTCGGCGCGTCTAAACCAGAAAGCGGTTTCGGATGGGATGCTGATTATTTGCGCTTTACTGTTCGTGAACCTTTTGTGAGTGCGATTTCTTCAGCAAATTGTGTTTTTGGTAAGGTCACTTCTTCAAACCCTTTGGTTATTGTGTCGCAAATGGCTGAGAATGGCATCATTTTTAGCGATGGAATAGAAAGTGATTTTTTAGAGTTTAATGCAGGAACACAAGCAACAGTTCAGGTAGCTGATAAACAAGGATTGTTAGTTGTGTAGTTTTGTGTGTGTTTAGGGTTGCGGTTTTATCCTCTCTCTGTTGGTGGAGAGGGTTAGAGAGAGGTTAAATGTTGTCTTTACTCTTTACCAATTGACAGGGCAAGCGGTGCATTTTTCCATTTGTGCATCTTGGAAAATGGTGTAACGTATTTTTGCCCCTGTTAAATCCGCGCCATAAAGGTCGGTATTATAAAATTTGGTTTCTTGTAGGTTGGTGTTGCGTAAATTGGCGTTGATGAGTTTTGCTTTTGGTAACATGGCCATTTCTAAATCCGCACCTTCTAAGTTGGCATTTTCTAGGTTTGTCGCACTTAAACGGGCAAATTCTAGGTTTGCTCCAATTAATGACGCATTTTGTAAGTTTGCCCCTTGTAAAAATCCCGCCCAAGCATCTACGGCTAGTAAATTAGCATCTTGTAGATTCGCCCCTGTTAAGTTGATATGTCGTAAATCTGCTCGTGCTAAATTTGCACCTTGTAGGTTTGCACCGCTTAAATCTGCTTGCATCAGTTGTGCGTGTCGTAAGTCTGCATTGCGCAAGTCTGCTTTTTGGCAAATGGTTTTCGGCTGAATCACGCAACCATTGATAACCAGCAGGGGTTCTGAGTTGTCCGTTGTGTCGTCTGCATAGCTATTAGTTATAAGTAGAATGGAGAGGAAAAATAGGGCGGAAAATGAACGCATCAAATAACATCCTTATGGGCTTGTTTTAAGAATGCCAAACGAGTAAACGTTAGGCATTCTTTTAATTAACAGTTTGTATCAGTATTTTCAGCATTATTGATATTTAATTCAATGTATTCTGAGCATTCTGATTCAGGTAATGTTTGTGTTATTTGTTGGCTTCTTTTACCAGTGATTTTGCCCATGTAGGTATTTTAAATACCCAGAATGAACCGCCTTGTTTAATCGGTTTGGTTAGTTCTGCCATGTCTCCGCCCCATAATGGCACTGCTCCGCCGTAACCAGAGGCAAGACCGATGTATTGTTCGCCGTCCATTTCCCATGTAATCGGGCTAGAAATTACCCCTGAACCTGTTTGAAATTGCCATAATTCTTCGCCCGTTTTGGCGTTAAAGGCTTTAACATAACCTTCTCCTGTCCCTGTAAAAATGAGATTACCCGCAGTGGCTAGTACCCCTGACCATAAGGGCATTTTTTCTTTATGTTCCCATTCTACTTTGCCCGTTTTGGGGTTAATCGCGCGCAGTGTGCCAACATGGTCATCAAACATGCGGGCAATACGGAAACCCATGCAGAGGAATGCAGAACCCGCACGATAAGTACAATTTTCTGTCCAATAGCTTTCTTTCCATTGGTTCGCGCCTAAGTAAAACCAGCCTGTATCTTGGCTATATGCCATTGGATTCCAGTTTTTACCGCCTAAAAATGGGGGGGAAACTTCAACGGCTTTGCCACGCTTTTCATCGCCTTCAGGCAACGGCGGACGATGTCCTTCTACTTCTACAGGTCGTCCTGTTTTTAAATCGATATGACTTGCCCAATTAACACCTTCGATAAAAGGGAAGGCGTTAATTAATGCAGTGGGTTTATTTGGTTCAGCTACGCCCCGTTCTGCCAATTTGGTACGGTCGGTAATGTAGAAAAAACCGTTGCGGTCTGCATGTGCGCCTGCTTTGATTTGCTTACCATTTTCATCTTGATATTCAAACAAAACAATTTCGTTATTTCCTGAAAAATCCCATGTATCGCTGGGGGTGTGTTGGTAGAAGCCGACTAAATCGCCTGTGGTTGGGTCAATATAGGCTTGACCAGAGGTAAATAAACTATCCCCCGGATGACGTACCCACGCATTCCATGGGGCAGGATTGCCCGCGCCGATAATAATTGTGTTGGATTCCACATCAAACGAGGCACTTTGCCAAGGTGCGCCACCGCCATGATTCCATGCTTCTACCAGTTTGCCTTCTTTATCACGTGGCCAAGAAGGGGCTTGTGGATTGCCTGTTGGCGTGCTTTCTTTGCCGTCTAATCTGCCTATATGTCCTTCAACGAGAGGACGCATCCAAATTTCTTTCCCTGTATCAGGGTCACGTGCGAACAGTTTTCCAACCACGCCAAATTCATCACCTGAAGAGCCATGAATGAGCATAACGCGCCCTGTTTTTTGGTCTTTGATAATCGTGGGTGCGCCTGTCATGGTGTAGCCAACTTTGTGGTCTTCAAACTTTTCTTTCCAAACCACTTTTCCTGTGTTTTTATTCAGGGCGACAATACTCGCGTCTAGTGTGCCAAAAAAGACTTTATCGCCATAAATCGCCGCGCCACGATTAATCACGTCGCAACATGGGCGAATATCGTCGGGTAAACGGTGGGAATATTCCCATAGTCGTTTCCCTGTGCGTGCATCTAGGGCAAAAATACGGGAGTAGGAGGCGGTGACGTATAACACGCCATCTTGCAGAATTGCTTGGGTTTCTTGTCCGCGTTGTTTTTCATCACCAAAAGAGAAGCTCCATGCGGGTTGTAACATTTTTACGCTATCGGTATTAATTTCTTTTAACGCGCTCCAGCGTTGCGCTTTCACACCCATGCCATACATCAGCACGTCTTCTGGCGTATCCGCGTCGTTTAAAATATCTTCCCAAGTAACGGGTTTTGTATCGGCATGTGCCAAATTGAGATTGCAAGTCAATAATGCGGCACTGAGTGCAATGCTCAGTGGATGACGGGTTAATGCAGATAACATCTTGTTTATCTCCCTTGATAGTTTTTTTACAGAAAGAACATTATTTTTAATAATTATGACGCGCCGTTGTTTATTTAGAATAAGATAATTACTTTGCAATATATTGCTAAGGCTTTATCAATCTTAAATAATAGTTGGCAGTATAGCGAGTGAGGAGATAAAGAGAGAAGGGAAAATAACAGGCATTTTTTCGGGAAAATTTCCCGATTTTTAGCAGGAAATTTACCTAAAAAATGGGGTTTATAACGATTTGTCTTTATTTTAAGACAATTCTATATTTTTTGATACAGAGTGTTTCAGTTTTGTAACGGTAACATGAGGCTTAAACGCATCCCCTGTCCTTTGTCACTATCAATATTTAATTGTCCTGCGAGTGCTTCAACCCGTTCACGTATTCCAATTAAGCCTAATCCTGCATGATAAATTTGTGTGTCAAAACCATTCCCATTGTCGTTAATTATTAATTGGATTGTGTTTTTTTCTGTGTGATAGACCAAATTAATTTGTAATACCGTTGCATTTGCGTGTTTTGCAACGTTGGTTAAGCCTTCTTGTACAATGCGATAAAGATGAATATTCGTTGTTGCATCTAGGTGGGAAAAATCGCCTGTGGTTTGGAAGTCGACTTGGGTTTGTGGGTAGCGGGTTTGCCAATCACTGAGGGTTTGTTGTAAGGCGGCAATTAAACCTAATTCGTCTAAAGCCGCAGGGCGTAAGCGACGAATCATGTCTTTAACTAGGTTGTAAACGTAACTGGCTGTATCGGCAATTGCTTGCGCACTGTCATGAATAGCGGGCTGTTGGTTATCACCCATGATAAAAAACGCATCGGCTTTAATCGCGTTTAAACATTGTCCTAATTCGTCATGGAGTTCTCGTGCAATGGTGCGCCGTTCTTCTTCTTGTAGGGTGAGTGAGTATTGGAGCAGGCGTTGGTTTTCTTGTTGGATGCGTTGTAGTTCTTGCGCCATTCCATTGAATTGTTGCGCTAATTTATTAAATTCAGATAGTTTAAATTGGGGTAAACGGGTTTGGTATTGGCGATGTTCAATGGCATCTAAGGCTTGTTGTAATTGGCTGAGTGGACGTAATGCAAGCCCTAATCCAATGTAAAGTAAAATAATAAGGCTGACAGCAAACCCTAAAATCAGCATTAATAAATCGGATGATTCTTGCCACGCTTCTTTTATTTCATCGCTTGGGTCAGTTTGTAACAGAATATGGGTAGTTTGGGTTAAAGCCGTTGAGGTAAGCGTGCGTTGGAAAAGATGGGTTTGTGGTGCAACTAGTGCAGTAAACCAGCGGGGTACAGTGGGTATGGTTTGCATAACAGGGTTGTCATGCAGGATTTCTGTGTTGTTCGCATTTTGTAGATGAATGGTGAGATGACGACGTTTTTCCATATTTTTAAGATGCTGAATAATGGTTTGGTAATGCGCGCTGTCATTTGGTAAGTCACTTAAAATGGTTTCAAGTAAATCAAGGGTTAGTTGCGCTGTTGAGTTGACTTCTTCTTCTACAGCACTGCGTGCATTCATCACGACAAGGAGGATGGCAAATAATAGAACAAGTAGTGTGCCACCACTGATAAATAAGCTAATTTTTAGGCGTAAACTCATTATAACTCTTTAGATTTTTACAATACCGTGACGAATTGCTAATCGAATTAATTCTGCGGTGTTGTTGACGTTTAGTTTTTGGCGGATTTGGCTGTAGTAGTTGGCAATTGTTTTGTGGCTAACTGCGAGTTGTGCAGCAATATCTGTTGTTGATAATCCTTCAGCTAACAAGCGAAATACTTCAAATTCGCGGGTAGATAAATTTTTTATGCCTGCGCTTGCGTTGTTCAGTACACTGTGTAAAGCCAGTTTTTGCGCAATATCGTTTCCCAGATACATTTCACCTTGTGCAACCCGCTCTATCGCTTCTACTAATACTTCAGGTGCGCTACTTTTAGTAATATAACCCGATGCCCCTGCTAATAGCGCGTGTTCTGCAAAAATGGGTTCTTCGTGCATAGAAAAAACTAACACGCGGGCTTTATTGGTTCGTGAGGATAAGCGTTGAATGGTTGTAATGCCACCTCTACCGGGCATGGATAAATCCATCACAATGACATCGGGTTGATGTTGTATATAAAGTTGATAACCAATCTCGCCATTGCTGGCTTCTGCCACAATTTGTAGGTGTGATTGACGTTCTATCAAGCGTCGATAACCCGCTCTAACCACGATGTGGTCATCAACGAGTAAAATACGGATAGGATAGTTTACTGGTGACATTTATGGATGTTTCCTTATTCTTAAACTTCGCAAAATGCGTTATTACAGAATAACGTGTTTTCTGATGCAATAAAGGTTGTATTATTATAATATTTAAAATCAATAAGTTGGTTTGTAATGGTCAAGCGTAATTTAATTTAAGTGGAGATTACATAATGCATTCACGCATAAAAAAACGGTTTATGTATTATTCACTGATGAGTGGTTGGTTAATCAGCTTATTGGGGTGTCAGCAGGTTGATAATCAGATTCCTGTTGGATTTATCGTAGAGTTGACGGGCGTTCATTCAGATTTAGGGGTGGAAGCACGTGATGGCGCACAGTTCGCGATAGAGATGTTAAATACACAAGGGGGGATTCAAGGTCGTCCACTAAAACTGTTGGTTGAGGATGATCAAGGCATACCTGCAAAAACGCAGCAGGCTTGTGAGCAATTGATAAAAAGTAAAGTCGTAGCAATTGTTGGTACAATGACCAGTACAACAACCCTTGCAGCCCTTGAAAGTGTCACCCTACAGCAGACTCTGTTGATTAGTCCTGCTGCTTCAAGTCGTTTGTTAGTCAAGAAAGAAGATAATTTAATTCGTTTAATGTCAAGCGGTTTAGATGAGGGTATTGCAATGGCTCGTTACGCTTATCAAAAAATGGGTGGACGGTCCGCGGTGGGTATTATTGATGTCAATAATAGTATTTATACTGAATCGGTATGGGAAACTATTCAGACAGAATTTAAACAGTTAGGTGGTGAGATTAAACAGACGTTATCATTTACATCAGGTAAAACAGATTTAGTCGGACTTATTAGTAACACGTCACTAAACATTGATAATAATGATGTGGTTTTTATATTAGCCTCTGCTACAGATACTGCTCTATTATTACAATATATGCACCAGCAAAACATACAGGCACAGTTTTTCGCGTCGGGTTGGGTTGATAGCCATGATTTGTTGAGAAAAGGAGGGCGTGTTACCGAAAATTTAAAATTAACCTTATATTATAATCCTTATAGTACTGCACCAGCCTTTACACAATTCACACATGACTTTTATACGCGCTTCCAAAAGAATCCAAGCTTTGGTTCAATTTATGCTTATGAATCCATTTTAATTCTTGCTGAGGGGCTTCGCCGAACCAATGGAGAAATGCAAGGGTTAGAAGAAGCTTTATTACAAATTGAAAACTTTCCTCTACTACAAGATACTGTTTCAATAAATAAATATGGTGATGTAGTACGTAATATTTACATTGCCACTATTCGTAATGGAAAAATAGAAATACTTGACAAAGTAATTACTAATCCATAATAGAGATGCGTCGTATGCCTGTCACAAAAACCTATTCGCTACAACGTTTTTTTTCAAGAATGTTGATAATCTTTGCCATACAAATTTTATTAGTGGGCATTGCTATTTTATTTGTCAGTGTTCATTTTATCCAAAGCGGTATTATTGAAAGACAAAGTTTATTGGTAAATGCGTTAGTTACACAAAGTAATCGCTATTTATCTGAAACTGAAGAAGTTATGCGTAGTTTAGCCTATGAACTGACCGCGTCAACTGTTTCTTATCAAACCCGATTGCTCACCCAAATTCGTACAGCGTACCCGCGATTTGCTAGTTTATACCTGCTTGATGCTAAAGGGTATGTGCAAGTTGAATCGACTGCCTCTAGCATCAGTATGTTAGGCTTAGACTTAATGAATACGGCTTACTATCAACAGGCTAAAACTTCCAATAAAACCTATTTTTCCGACCCTTTTATTTCCTTAGTCAGTGGGCGCACTGCGATTACTATTGCAATTCCCGTCATGCTCCATGACAAATTAAGGGGCATTTTGGTGGGGGAGTTAGATGTCAACTTATTACAAAATACGTTAGAGCAGTTTCAATTGGATAATCAAGTTGTTTCTTTTATTGTCGACCGTCAAGGAACATTACTTGCTCATCCTAATCGTCAATGGGTACAAGAACGGCAAAATTTTGGTGATTGGTTATTGGTTAAGCAAGGACGTGCAGGTGCTTCAGGGTTTCAAGTTTTTAATCAAAATGATACATGGATGATGGGTAGTGTTATGTTGATGGCAAACGGTTGGGTAGTCATTACTACTCAACCGTTGTTATTAGGCGCGCGTCCGTTGATTGTTACGTTGTGTGTTGCCCTGATTATTTTTGTTGTCAATCTTGTTATTTTCTTTTTAATTCAACGTCATCATCGTAGGCAAATTATTGAACCACTTTCTACGCTTGCAGAAAGAGCCAATCTTGTTGCTCAAGGACAGTATCATGAAGCCCTTTCTATGCAACAATTGATTTATGTTCAGGAAGTTGCCAGTTTAAGCGAAAGTTTTCGTTTGATGGTCAACTTTATTAAAGAACGGGATAAAGCACTAGAAAAGCAAATAGTTGTTTTGGAGACTGCAAAAAATGCAGCGGAGGCAGCAACACAGGCGAAAAGCGAATTTTTAGCCAATATGAGCCATGAGTTACGTACACCTTTAAACGCGATTATTGGTTATGCTGAAATTTTACAAATGGATGCAGAAGAAAAGTCGGAGGAAACTTTTGTGGAGTACACGCAAAATATTCTCAGTTCGGGAGAACATTTATTAACAATTATCAATGATGTTTTAGATATATCAAAAATTGAAGCAGGAAAAATGGAGCTACATTTAGACCGTTTTGAGGTGGGTGATATGCTTAATGAAATTCGTACAATGGTTGACCCATTGGTTAAGCATAATAAAAACACTTTAACGGTGAGCTATTTGACCATATTAGGCGAAATGCAGACAGATTTGGTTAAATTACGCCAATGTGTTTTAAATTTATTAAGTAATGCGGCAAAATTTACCCAACAAGGGCAAATCACTTTGGAAGTAAAACGGATTGTTGATCATAATAATGAAAGTTGGATAACGTTTCGGGTAATGGATACGGGTATTGGTATGACCACCGAACAAATTAATAAATTATTTGGTGCTTTTACACAGATGGATAGTTCTAGTACGCGCCGTTATGGCGGAACAGGGTTAGGACTTGCGCTTACTCGGCATTTTGCCCGCTTATTGGGTGGAGATGTCAATGTTATCAGTGAAAAAGGCAAAGGCAGTACGTTTACTTTATTTATCCCTGTAATGTTACCTAAAGTTGAGAATAATATGGATGAAATTGTTAGTATTTAAGCATCTTGTTTGCCTGATTTATCCGCAGTAATTCTAAAAAGGCTATTAGTTCTGTAATTTTTGATTCTGACAGACTTTTTTTACTTTTTTATTAGAATTTGCAGATAATTAACATGAATGGGATGACAAGATGCATAAATGTTGGGGTATGGTAAACAGCAGTAGCAAAAGATTCCCCCTTTATTTAAAGAGGGAAAATAGGTCAATATCATCCATCGTTGATATGTCAAACGCCTAAATGTTAGGCAATTTATCAATCGTCTTATTTAATCATATTTCCTAGAATAACCCCTACTTGTTTAGAAAATGCTTTGTATCTAGTAATATTTCTATGGTGTTGGCATTATCCATCAGTTTCAAAAGAAATAATCATTAAATACAACGTTTTGTCCATCTAGCATATCAATACACCACGGTTGTTGTACAGGGTCACCAAATAGCGTGCTGGGTTTACGGACAACGACTTGCCCTTCTGAGCCTGCTTGGTCACGATACGCATTTAATAATGCGAGGCATTGTTCACGAGTAATGTCTTTATTGTTGACATCAATTTGAACTTTCCAACCTGTCCGATAGTGTTCTGTCGTAATTTTGTGTTTGGGTAGGCTACTGTCTTTAACCGTAGTTACTTTATCACTGGCGGGACGGGGTTCTTTAGGCGGTTCTACAGAACTTGCTGTATCGTTGGAGGCGACTGTTTCTTTAGCGCTATCTGCCGTTATTGCCTGCGTAGGGGTTGGTTCTGTGGTTTTAGTTGATTCGGTGGTTTTCTCTGCATTTACAATGGGGGTTGTCGGTACAACGGGTGTTGCTTTTTCTGTGTTTTCTGTTTTTTCTGTGTTGGCGGTTATTGTTGTTTGTGGTGGTGTTGATTCTGTCGTTTTAGTGGGTTCAGTAGTTTTTTCTGCACTTGCAACAGTGGTTGTCGGTGCAACGGGTGCGGGTGTTGATTCTGTGGTTGGTGGTGTAATTGGTGTTGGTGTTAGTTCTTTATCGACTATTTTAACGGGGCTTGTCTCTAGCGTGCTGGTAACGGGAGTGCTTGTTTCTGTTGTAACAGGGGTTGTGGAAGGCGTGCTTGCAATGGTTGGCAGGGGTTGCGCTGGGGTTACAACATGGGGTTGTACTTCTATGGCTTTTGCAGGCATCGGGGCGGGTAGTGGTGTAATTCGGGTGGGTTGCTGGGGTTTGTGTGTTATGACGGTGGGTGCTGTAGCAACGATAACGGGTGATGGTAACGTGGTTTTTTCGCTATTAGGGCTTGCGGGTTGCATCACAAATGCGGTGTGCGTCATTGCTGCAAAGTCTGCAACAACTTGTGGACAGGAGTATTGATAGCGATTTTCTAGGCTGTTTAAAATGGTTTCGTTTTTAGGTGAGTTGGTGTAGGTTTGTGCAATTTTTTTGCAGCGGGTATCGCGTTCTGTCCAAACCCGTTGTACATACGCATATTTATCGCTGTTGTTCACATTGCGTTCTAAGTAGCGAGTAAGTGCATCAATGTCGTTTTGTCTGAATAGGGCTTGAATCGTTTGTTCTTCTTGCCAGTCAGTGGTTGTGTTGAGGGTGCGTGTATATGTAGATTGTGCAGTAAATCCAGTGCTTGCCATTGCGTAGGCGGGGGATTTGGATGGCACAAGGGCAATCATGGGTTTATCATTTACGGAAGGTAATCCGTCACATCCCGTTAATAATGTTAGAAAAGCCAAGAGGGAAAGGCTGTAATAATTTTTGTTCATGTAAGTTCCCATCGTTTAAATAGATGCTGTTTAACAATGCAGTAACTCTCCCTCTCCTACAGGAAGCCCACTACCACGCGCCATCAGCGATTAATGCAGTTCACTTAACAACTGGTGCATAATTCGTTCTGCTTGTGCCAAATAACTGCCACCAAACAAGTTGAGATGGTTTAAAACGTGATATAGGTTATATAAATTTTTCCGTACCGTATAGCCTTCATCTAATGCCCATGTCGCTTGATACGCATCGTAAAAGCTGGTGTGAAATCCACCAAATAATTCGGTGGTCGCAATGTCGGCTTCTCTATCACCATAGTACATGGCAGGGTCAAAAATAACGGGTTCTCCATGAATATCAATATCATAGTTGCCTGACCATAAATCGCCGTGTAGTAGTGAATTATAGGGTTTATATGTGGTAAAAAATAAGGCTACCTCTGTTAGCAATCGCGCGCCTAATTCTTGTATTTCCCCTATATAGCCATTGTCATGGGCGAGTTGTAATTGATAACCCAGTCGATTTTTGCACCAAAAATCTACCCAATCGTATGCCAATGTATTTGTTTGTGGGGTAGTGCCTATGTAGTTATTGCGATACCAACCAAAAGGAGCGGGCGCGCAAGAAACACGGTGCATAACGGCCAATTGTTGCCCAAATTTGGAGCTGGTTTGTTGTAAATTGTCGCGGCGCAGTGGTAAGTATTCTAAAACGAGATAGGCGTGTTCTGCCGTTTTCCCCCAACAAATGGGAACAGGCACTTTAATGACCGCAGGTTGTCCAAGTTCAGCAAGTCCCATAGCTTCTGCAACAAACATATCAAATTTATCAAAGGTATTTAATTTTACAAAGTAGTTTTGTCCCGCACCTTCAATACGGTAAGCATAATTAATATTGCCTCCTGCAATGGGATAATGCGTTTGTACTTCAAAATATTGTCCTGTGGTATTGCTGATGTGAGTCGAAATTGCTTGCCAATCTATCGTGTTATGTACCATGCAAAAATATTCCTGATAAGTGTGGCGTGAAAAATGAAGGGTTATTTCGAGTGCTATTATTAAACAGTGATAAAGTTGAGAAATTCATTAAACGACGGTTGATACATGTTATCTAAATCTTCTTTAATTTAAGAATGATAGATTATTCTATTTTTTCAAAATAGAACCATATTACTATTATTCAGCACTTTATCTATTTGGGGTTCATTTCTTATAAAATGTCACACTTGTTTTATTTTATAGAAACGATTTAAAACCACATAGAATTTACTGGAAAGGCAAGTAATCACTTATATAGCAGAAATAGTTTTTTAACAAAACTTTAGAATGTGTTTTTGTATTATTCTGAATCCATTCAATAAAAAATTTTCATAATATATTGTTTTAACTATAAAAAATTTATATGAATAATTTATTGTTTTTTATATTTATGTAAATAAAAGAAAGCAGAACAAACTAGTTCAACATGATAAAGAAGTTTAGCCAAACTTGTCGCTATCTCTTAGTTGTAATGATGTTTGTCTTAACATAATAATAGCCATGATAAAAATATGTAACTACCTGCTTTTTTATACTTAAAGTAGGAAAGTTATTTGTGAACAAAATAGGCATAAGAACTATTCAAACTATTTATTATGTTGAGTTTAACGTCTTTTATTCATAAGCCATTTAATATAAGGAGATTTAAACAGTGATGCAAAATATCTTTGATAAGAAGCCGATAGCCTGTCAACGGGAGGGCATCGCACATGTATAACGACCTAATAATGAGGTATATCACATCTTACTTTGTTGTTGTTTTATACCGTTTAAAGTTCGTACTATTATGTATGTTGTCTTTTTCACTCAGTTATACAGTTGTATATGCTGCTGAGAAAGACGACTTGCTTGATGTGCCATTAGAAAGTTTATTGGTAATGCAAGTCTCTGTTGCTTCTAAAACAGAAGAACAATTAGGAGAAGCACCTTCGTCAGTTACTGTTTTTACACGTCAACAACTCTCTCGTATGGGCGTTAAGTCTGTAGAAGCATTATTGAATTTTGTACCCGGATTCACGACCAGCCGCGAAACGGTTTTTGGGCAAGGCTATACGGTTAGTGCGAGAGGTAGCACCACACCACAAGCTTCTTATAACATATTATTTATGCTGGATGGTCAACGCTTAAATGGCGATTTAGGGGGTGGTGCGTTAGATTATAATCATCTCATATCATTAT
This sequence comes from Beggiatoa leptomitoformis, assembly GCF_001305575.3. Taxonomy (NCBI): domain Bacteria; kingdom Pseudomonadati; phylum Pseudomonadota; class Gammaproteobacteria; order Thiotrichales; family Thiotrichaceae; genus Beggiatoa; species Beggiatoa leptomitoformis. The sequence continues at coordinate 1,030,845 of NZ_CP012373.2, read as the reverse complement.
ATAATGTCAAACAGGTGGAAATTATTCGCGGACCGGGTTCTGCTCTATATGGCACGGGTGCGTTTTCGGGTGTTGTCAATATCATCACCGAAACGGATGCTAATGAAGTGTTTGTTGGTGCAGGTGATATGGATAGTCGGGAAGCCTATTTTAATGTGTCAAAAAAAGGCAAGGATTGGCATGTTGCCGCTTCAGCGCGTTATTTTGAAGATGCAGGACAAACCTATACCCATTTAATTGACCCATACGTTGCTTCTACACAAGACCCACGTCAAGGCGATGATGGTAATTTATCTATAAATTATAAAGATTTGAAATTTACCTTACAGCATAGTTCACGTGACTTTACTGATTTTTACGTGGCTAGTAGCTTAGGTAATGGCAACAACTCGTTTGAATCTGATAGAAACGCCGCCTTTTTCCGTTATAACCTTGTGGATAATAAAGAATCTAGTTGGTCTTTAGAAGGTGGTTACACAGAAATGGGGCTGACAACCGTCGAAGAAGCGTATTCGCAACGCACAATGGAAGAGTTGTCCAGCACAGTAAATACTACAGGCAAGGCTGCCGTGTTGAAAATAACGGACTCAACAGAACATGCTTGGAATATCGGCATTAATGGGCGACAACAATGGAATAAAGAACATGGCTCTTCTATTGGTATACAGTGGTACAACCCTGTTATTGATGAATATCATCAATTGAGTAACTACAATTTACGAGAATTAAACAATGCATTATTTAGTATGCCCCCTTCAGGGACAGTCACCTATTATGACGGTATAGTGGAAGATGCACTGTATAATAAAGATGATGGACGCGATATTTTGGGTATTTATCTACAACATAAATACCAACCAATAGAAAGTTTAGATATTACTTTAGGCTCTCGTTATGACCGCTATTCTGATTTTGGCAACACCGTTAATCCACGTCTTGCTGTCGTTTATTCCCTTAGTGATACAACAAAATTAAAAGGCATGTATGGTGAAGCTTTTCGCGCTCCCTCAATTAGACAACTATCTACGCCACTATTGGGGAATCGTGATTTAAAACCAGAAAAAATAAAAACGTTAGAATTAGCTTGGTTGCAACAACATAATGGTTTCCAAACGGCACTGACTTATTTTCACAGTCGTTCCCAAGATAAGATAGATACTGTTTTAGTCGCTCCTAATAGTCGTAGATTTATGAATTTAGACGATAAACTAACAACAGATGGTTGGGAATTAGAAGCTTCAACCGATGTTTTTTATGGTATATCCTTGCGAGCAGCTTATTCCTTGCTGAACCACACAGAAGAAAATCCACGTCGTTTTCCGAAACAAACTTTCTCGTTTATTGCCAATTATCATCATGAGGATTGGAACATTAACATCAGTAGTTATTTTAATGATGAGGTTGAGCAGCAAGTGACCAGTGGCGAATTTATCACGTTGGATTCTTATTGGGTAACTGATATGAATGTTCGTTATGAATTTGCAAAAAACATGACGGCAATTGGAAAAGTTGACAATCTATTGGATGAGGAATATTACAGCTCTTCTAAAAATAGTGCGTTTAATGAAGGGCTTATTAATCGCGGACGTAGTTATTCGTTAGGCTTAGAAGTGACTTTTTAGCGTTATTTGAATTTTGAATCAGGATTCGCAAGTGTTTCAAGTGTTAGGGATAAAAACAACTTATTGATAATGCTATCAATCCTGATTCAGTTTATTTTTCTGTACTTGCCAAACTTTTGGTTCTATTTGAAGTAAAAACTATTCTTTTTTGGAATAAAAATTCTTTGCTAGAGTATGTTCCAAGACATAATTAATAGTGGACAAAAAAAATTTCCTGCTTCACTATAAAAACCATTGAGAAACACATTTTAGCCCACAGATAAATACCGATTAGTATCAATACATCTATCGTTTTGAGGAGAGTATTATTATGTCCCCGCAACCCCAGCCTGCTTTTTCAGCGCAACAGATTTCTGCCATTCGTTGGGACAACTTAACCCCTGCTGCCCGTCAGGTGTTACAGGTTACGGCTACAGCTTGGTTTTCCGCAGAAGCGGTTAGCACAACTGGAGACAGTCAAAATAGTGACAGCAGTGGTGCCGTTAGCTGGCAAGCCCAGCTAGTAAAATGTCGTCAATGGCTACGTGCCCATAAGTCGATGTTGCATTACCCTAAATCATTAATTTCCTAATGATTTTAACCTGTGATTCATTGGTTTATCGTGGTTTGTTCAACCTAATAATCAACGCAATCACAGTGTTTCTTGCCTACTCTACCAAATTCGCCAGTAAATCCATTTGATGCTCATGTGTCAATGGCGCAATTAGCAAATCTAAATCCCCTTCTAATACATAATCCAGTTGATACAACGTTAAATTGATTCGATGGTCAGTAATGCGCCCTTGTGGGAAATTGTAAGTACGAATCCGTTCTGAACGGTCGCCACTGCCAACTAAGCTACGCCGTGTAGCCGCTTGCTCTGCATTCTGTTTGTCACGTTCCATTTTTAACAGCCGTGACTGCAACCAAGCCATTGCTTTTGCTCTATTTTTATGTTGTGAGCGTTCTTCTTGACACTCGACAACCATTCCAGTCGGTAAATGGGTGATTCGAATGGCAGAATCGGTTTTATTAACATGTTGCCCCCCTGCCCCTGACGAGCGATAGGTATCAACTTTTAAATCGGCAGGATTGATTTGAAATTCATTAATTTCTGTCACTTCTGGCATTACTGCGACAGTACATGCTGATGTATGAATCCGTCCTTGTGCTTCGGTTTCTGGTACACGTTGCACACGATGTCCACCTGATTCGAACTTTAGTGCGGAATACGCATTTTGCCCCACAATACGCAAAATAACTTCTTTATAACCGCCATGTTCTCCCGCGTTTTCATTGATAATTTCTACCTGCCACCTGCGTTTTTCTGCATAGCGGGTGTACATCCGCGCTAAATCTCCTGCAAAAATCGCCGCTTCATCACCACCTGTGCCTGCACGTACTTCTAAAAAGGTATTGCTGTTGTCATCAGGGTCTTTTGGCAACAACAAAATTTGTAAGGATTCGTTGAGCTGTTCTTGTTCTGCATCAGCTTGTTTAAGCTCGTCTTCCGCTAAGTCTTTCATCTCAGGGTCTTTGAGCATTTCTTTAGCGGCTTCTATATTAGCTAATACTTTCTTGTATTGTTGAAAACAAGCAACAACAGGTTGAATATCAGAAAATTCTTTGGATAAATCACGGAAGCGGTTTTGATCAGAAATCGTATCAGAATCTGAAAGGAGCGCGTTTAGCTCATCTAAACGGTCTGATAAGTTTTCAAGTTTGTGTTGAATCGAAGGTTTCATTATGGCTCTATTAAGGCGGTTTCTGCACAGAAAATGTGTAGTTTAGGATTTTTTAGGGGCGAACAGCAAACGCTTTCATACAAGTCGTGTTAGGCAGTTATCGCCCATAAATATCTTCAAAACGGACAATATCATCTTCTCCTAAATAAGCACCCGATTGAATTTCAACAATTTCTAAGGGAATTTTCCCTGTGTTTTCTAGACGATGTTTTACACCCAAAGGAATATAGGTAGATTGATTTTCCGTGAGTAAAAAAGTTTCCTCACCACAGGTAACTTTTGCTGTGCCTTTGACCACAATCCAGTGTTCTGAACGATGATGGTGCATTTGTAGTGATAAACTTGAACCGGGTTTCACCATGATGCGTTTTACTTGAAAGCGGCTTTCTACATCGATATTCTCATAAGTTCCCCAAGGACGATGTACTTTACGATGTAAATCTGCTTCTTGACGCGCGCTCGCTTTTAAATGAGTGACGATTTTTTTCACATCTTGCACATGGTCTTTGTGTGCAACCAGTACAGCATCGGCTGTTTCAATTACAATGTGATTATCTAAACCAATTGCAGCAAGTAGGCGATGTTCTGCACGTAAGTAGCTATTTTGTACATTTTCAGCAATGACATCGCCTAAAAGAACATTTCCTTGTGCATCGTGTGAACTGACAGCCCATAAAGCTGACCACGCACCTACATCACTCCAACCTGCATCAAGCGGTAAGATTGCGGCAGATTCTGTGTGTTCCATCACCGCATAATCAATAGAATCACTCGGGCATTCACGAAAATATTCTGCATCTAAGCGCAGAAAATCTTTATCTTGCACAGCGTGGGTGAGTGCTTGTTGGCAGGCGGTGAAAATCGCGGGGGCGAATTTTTCTAATTCTTCTAAATAACGCTTTGCTTTAAATAGGAACATGCCACTATTCCAGTAATATTCCCCCGAGGCAACATAATCTTGTGCTATTGCCAAATTAGGTTTTTCAACAAATTTTTCTACAGTAAAACCTGCGGTTTGTGCAATTTGTTGCGCGGCTTTGATATAGCCATAACCTGTTTCAGGGCAATCAGGCACAATGCCAAAAGTTACTAAATAATTTGCTTCTGCTAAGGGAATCGCTTGTTTTAACGTCTCGCAAAAACGTTCAGTTGCATTGATTAAATGGTCGGCGGGTAAAACTAATAACAAAGCATCTGGATATTGTTGAATCGCTTGTAGTGCAGCAACTGCAACAGCGGGCGCGGTATTGCGTCCTATGGGTTCTAATAAAATATTATTGGCACATATTTCTATGGTGCGTAATTGTTCTGCGACTAAAAAACGGTGGCTTTCGTTGCATACCATTAGGGGGTGTAGTGGTTCTACTAATCCTTGTAACCGTAAAATAGTGTTTTGTAATAATGTTTTATCACCAACAAGGGCAAGCAGTTGTTTTGGGTAATGTTCGCGTGACAGCGGCCATAAACGGCTTCCAACACCACCTGAAAGAATAACGGGAATTAACATTGTTTGTTATCACCTTAATGTCATTATGTTCATGCTAAGCTAGCATTATAACGGGCTATATGTAGATTCGAAAATTTGAAAAGATAGACTATATTCATTTTTGGGTTATAAATTGAATTTATTTAATCCAGTAGCTTTTGTTAATCCTTTATGCTTTCACTATTGAAATTTTTTTATGGTGTTTATAATCGTTAATTTTCCTTACGTACACAAACAGTTTAATTTTTGCAATAAGGTAAAAATAATATATATCACGATATTGTCATATTCTCATTTAGCTTATGCGATATAATCCGCTTGTGCATTACAATTTGTTATAAGTTATAAAAAAGATGAGGAGGAGAAGTGTGTTCAGCAACCAATATGCGTCCTTTACAAATTGACGCAACTTATCTGGAGCGAATGGTCATCACGGAGAAAACCCGTTTTGTGGTCATTGATACAGAAACAACGGGGTTGTTGCCGTATTCAGGCGATGAAGTCGTGTCTATTAGTCTTATTGAAATGCGGGGTTTAGAATTTACGGGACGTGAGTATAAAACCTTAGTCAATCCCGGTCGTATGATTCCTATTATGTCCACCGCATTGCACCGAATTACGAATGAAGATGTTGCAAATAGCCCCTATCTTGATGATATTATGGATGATATTATTGAGTTCATTGGTGATGCCATTATAGTCGGACATCATGTTAATTTTGATTTATGCTTTTTAAATAAAGCGTTGCAAAAAAAACTGGTTTGGCAATTGCCCAATTTATGGATTGATACAATGTTGCTCTATGTTGCCTATAGCGGACATTTAGGACATTACAGTCTTGATGAGGTTGCAAAGTCGTTCCAGATTAAAAATCCCGCTCGCCACACGGCATGGGGTGACGCATTTGTAACAGGACAAATTTTCCAATGTATCACCAAACAATTACTGTCAAATACGAGTCTTGCATCAGAATTAATTGATTTACAATATAAAGTAATGACGAGTTTTTGGAAAGTATAAGATTTATGTGATTATTGGTAAGATAACGAAGACCTATCCTATTTAACAAAGTAGGATAGGTTTTTATTTATGTATTCTATGATGTTATCTCCCGCATTAACTAAAGTAATTCCTTTCCTATCGCTGTATTCCCCTAAACGCAGAATAAATTTTTTGCACGCCTTTTGCTCAGAGACGGATTAAACGCTTAAGTATCATCCTCTATCAAATGATAAAAACAATATAGACACGTAAGTCTTGTGTTTACCGTCAGTCGTTTGATAATTCATTTTTATCAGATTGTTAGTGCGTTTTACTCTATGGTGACTTATTATTTAGGAATGAGCCTTCATGGTAAAATGATCTGTGTTGTTATAAGGACGCATACAATTCATTAGTAATAAAAATAAATTAGGATACATAGAGAGCCCTTTGAATCAAAAAAACGGATGGCATTTTCAAATGGGAATAATCAAAACAAGTAAAAATCCTAACTTAGACCGTCTTTAAATCTATAAGTAATGAGTACTGCACAATAAAAACTTTACTATCAATAATACATAAATATTCACTTAACCTACAGATATAAGGAATAAGAAAATGGAAAGAGAAGAAGCCATGAGCTTAATGATTAAGCTCCTGAAATTAATGTTAAAAGAAGATGGTTCTGACTTATTTATTACAGCGGGTTTTCCACCTGCCATGAAAGTCAAGGGCAAAATGACCCCGATGATGAAACAACCGTTATCTGCGGCAGATTCTCGCGCACTAACTTTGTGCATCATGAATGATAAACAATTGAAAGAATTTGAATCAACGAAAGAATGTAATTTTGCTATTGCCCCCCCCGGACTTACCCGTTTTCGTTGCAATGCTTTTATTCAGCAGGGATATAGTGGTTTGATTATGCGGGTTATTCCTGTTGAAATTCCAAACTTTGATAAGCTGGGTCTGCCTCAAGTTTTAAAAGAAGTAATTATGGCAAAAAACGGCTTAATCATTATGGTTGGCGGGACAGGTTCTGGTAAATCCACAACGATGGCGGCGATGGTTGACCATCGCAATGCGAATACTTATGGACATATCATTACGATTGAAGACCCGATTGAATTTGTTCATCCACATAAAAATTGCGTCATCATGCAACGGGAAGTTGGTGTAGATACCTTTAGTTGGGAAGCCGCTTTGCATAATACCTTACGGCAAGCACCTGATGTGATTCTCTTAGGAGAAATTCGGGATGCGGAAATTATGAACTTTGGGCTGGAATTCGCACAAACAGGGCATTTAGCAATGGCAACCCTGCACGCAAATAATTCTAACCAAGCAATTGACCGTGTATTAGGTTTTTTCCCTGTAGAAAAACAGAAAAAATTGATGCAAGATATTTCACTGAATTTACGGGCAATTATTTCACAACGTTTGATTCGAACCATTAGCGGTGGACGGGCGGCAGCCATTGAAATTATGTTAAATACGCCGTTAATTCAGGAATTAATCGCGACGGGTAAAGTATCAGAAATGAAGCCCATTATGTCAAAATCGCGCGAATTGGGAATGCAAACCTTTGACCAAGCCTTATTTGATTTACATGAAGCGGACAAAATTACGTTAGAAGAAGCATTGCGTAACGCGGATTCTGCTAATGAGTTACGCTTGAAAATCAAGTTAGAAGGAAAAAATGCGAAGGGTGTGGATGCGTTAGCTGCTTCTGGTGGATTATCTATTAAGGAAGTCGAAGAAAAATAAATTTGCCGTTTACATTATTCCCAACTTGTTTTGTGGTGACCCTTTATGGATTTAGTGCCTTATTTCAAACTGCTCACAGAAAAAAATGGTTCAGAGTTGGTACTCATTGCAGGCTCCGTGGTCAAGATGAAAATTGATGGGGAAGAAAAACCCGTTGGTAAATCTCCACTAACGCCAGAAATGACGAAGGCCGCCGCCTTTAATATTCTCAGTGAAGCACAAAAAAAACAGCTTTCCCAAGCAAAAGAAATAGAATTTGAATACAAATCACCCAATACGGATAGTCAATATCAGGTGATGATAACGCTTAATGCAAAAGGCGTGGGATTGGTATTACGTCCCCTGAAAAAATCGGGGTCAAAAACACCTGAGGCAACAAAAGCACCGCCTGCCACGAATAGTAAAACACCAACGTTTTCTTTTGCCCATGATGAAGGTATTCGTGTATTGGGCGGGATTCCGACTAAAGGGCGATTGGATATTCTGCCGTACTTGGATGTATTGGTAAAACAGGATGGTTCGGACTTTTTCTTAACAACTAATTCACCACCTTGTTTTAAGAAATACGGCAAAATAGTGCCTATGGATGAGTATATGTTGACCCCAGAACTCACCAAATCCGCTGTTTATGGCATCATGACGGATGAACAAATAGAAGAGTTTGAAAAAACTAAAGATTTAGACTTTGCCATTGCATTGCCTGACGACAGCGCACGGTTTCGTGCTAATGCGTTTTATCAACGCCGCACGATTGGCTTAGTCATGCGCTTAATTCCGTCAAAAATCCCAACCATTGCTGACCTTAACTTACCTGAAATTTTGCAAGAATTAATCATGCAAAAACGTGGCTTGCTTATTATGGTTGGGGGAACAGGTTCAGGAAAATCCACCTCGTTAGCAGCGATGATTAATTATCGCAATCAAAATAATGCAGGACATATTTTAACCATTGAAGACCCTGTTGAATTTTCTCATCCGAATATTCTTTCGTTGGTCAACCAGCGTGAAGTGGGGACGGATACAGTTTCTTATGCACGTGCTTTAAAAGCCTCATTGCGTGAAGCCCCTGATGTTATTCTGGTTGGTGAAATTCGTGATAGGGAAACTATGGAAGCTGGACTAGAACTAGCCAATACAGGGCATTTATGTCTGGCAACGATGCACTCGAATAATGCCAACCAAGCCTTAGACCGTGTGGTGAATATGTTTCCACATGAAATGCATAATCAATTATTTATGGATTTATCATTGAATTTACGTGGGGTTGTTTCCCAACGTCTAATTCCTGATGTACGCGGTAAACGGGCGGCAGCTATCGAGGTGTTAATCAATACCCCCCACATTGCTAGCCTGATTTTAAAAGGGCAACTAAATGAGGTAAAAGATGCGATGCTAGGAAGTGGTGTAAAAGGAATGAAAGCCTTTGATGACGCGCTTTATGATTTGTACAAAGACGGCCGAATTAGCCTTGAAGAAGCCTTGAAAAATGCGGATTCACGAAATAATTTGGAAGCACGGATTAATTTTGGATAAGAATTAATTGGTACTCGAGGCGCATTGTTTATGCGCCTTATCGCCCATGTTACAGCTTATTTTTTTAAACCGTATAAACTTATTTCTAATGCAGAAAAACAATAACGAAAAATGATATTTCTCACCATTGCGTCCTCCTATGAACCATTACAACGCGCTTTCTCGCAGACAAGCTATTTTAGTTTTACTTGGCTTTATCAGTATTTTGTTTGTGTTGGGTTTAGCGGCTCTAATTGGTCTAACAAATTTAACCAGACTTAATCAACAGCTTGAAGAGTTAGTAACTGATAATAACGCGAAGGCACAACTCATTACACTTATGCGTGATATGGTAAGAGAGCGCATGTTAAGTGTGCATACCATGACTTATCTAACAGACCCCTTTGCAGTTGAAGCTGAATGGGAACGTTATAGTGAGTATGCAGGACGTTTTATTCACGCGCGCGAGCAGTTGTATGCTTTACATCTGACTGAATATGAACATCAATTATTAGAGTCGCAAAAAGTTATTTTAGCTGATGCACAAACCTTATTAGATAAAGTTGTCTCTCTTTCACGTTTGGGAAAAGCAGAAAACGCACGTTTATTAGTTCTACAAGCGCAGGCGATGAATGATCGCGTCATGGAAGAGTTGCAAACTATTCGTAAAACGCGAGAAGCTGAAGCAGAAAAATCCTTGCAAGAATCCCGTTTTGCCTATCGTTACACCTTAATACAAATGTTAGTGTTAGGCTGTATCGCAATCATATTATCTATATTAATCATTGTTTTTGTTGTTAAAAAAATTAATCACCAAGAACGTATTTTGCAACAAGCCTTGCGTGAGATTTCTGTATTAAACGAATTATTACAAGCAGATAATCAACGAATGGGAACGGAATTAGCCATTACCCGTCAGTTGCAACAAATGTTGTTGCCTAAAGAACAGGAGTTAAGCGAAGTCAATGGATTAGAAATTGCGGGTTTTATGGAACCTGCGGCGGAAGTTGGGGGGGATTATTATGATGTGTTGAAACATAATGAACGGGTAATTTGTGCCATTGGTGATGTTACAGGACATGGATTAGAAAGTAGCGTGTTAATGTTGATGGTACAAACGGCTGTTTGTACATTATTAAATCATCAAGAAAATGACCCCGTAAAATTTTTAGATACGCTTAATCGTACTATTTATCATAATATTCAACGGATGAACTCAGATAAAAATTTAACGCTTGCGTTGGTGAATTATCAAGCGGGAAAATTGTTTTTAAGCGGTCAGCATGAGGAGATGATAGTTGTGCGGGCGGGCGGAACAGTAGAACGAATTGATACGATGGATTTAGGTTTTCCGATTGGTTTAGAAGAAAATATTGCCCGTTACGTTGCACAAACACAGGTATCTCTACACGCGGGGGATATTGTGGTTTTATATACAGACGGCATTACTGAAGCAGAAAATCAGGTTAAAGAACAATACAGTGTCGAGCGGTTGTGTCAAATCATTAGCCGTTGTTGGCAATGTTCCGCAACTGAAATTCGTCGTGCTGTTATTGATGATGTTCGTCAACATATAGGAAATCATCGTGTTTTTGATGACATTACCTTGTTAGTCTTAAAGAAGTTGTAATTTAATTAATCGTTAATAAAGATTCTTCCTCTACTGCTGCAACTTCGGATAATAACCAATCTCTAAAGGCCATAATTTTTACATTGGCTTCATATTCCTTCGGATAAGCAATGTAATAGTAGTAAACGTTAGGCAATTGAATTTCAAACGGTACAACTAACTTTCCTGCTTTTAAATCTTGTGTGACTAATTTACGGTCAGTAATGGCAACGCCTAACCCTGCAATAGCCGCTTCTAAGGCTAATGAAATCGTATTAAATTTAGGCCCGCGTTGTGGATCACCCACATCCACTTGTGCCGCATTCAACCATAATCGCCAATCATCACTTCTAACAGATACTTGTAATAAGGTTGCCTGTTGTAAATCATTTAAATGACGCAAGGGAAAGTTTTGCTGATAATCAGGATTACACACGGGAACTAATTCCTCTGCCATTAATGGGTGGCAATAAAGATTTTCTTGGTCTGTCCCTTTTTCAAAATGAATCATCAAGTCAATATCAGAACGAGAAAAATCAACAAATTCTACGGATGTGACCAAACGCACCTCTATTTCAGGGTAAGCAATTTGAAAGCGTGTTAAACGAGGAACTAGCCAACGAATTGCAAAAGAAGGGGTAACGCTCATATTTAGCGGCCCTGTTGTGCGATTAGAGGCAATACGGTCTGTTGCAGTGTGTAATTGCTCAAATACGGCACTAACCGTAGGTAAATAGCTTTGTCCTTCAGGTGTTAATATAACTTGGCGATTTAAACGGCGAAATAATTTCACGCCTAGAAAATCCTCCAGCAAACGAATTTGATGACTGATTGCTGAGGGCGTTACGCTGAGTTCATCCGCTGCGACATTAAAGCTTAGGTGACGGGCAGCAGCTTCAAAAGCTCGAATGGAATTTAAAGGCGGTAAACGGCGCATAGGGGTCTTTAAGGATGAAAATAATTCAATTGGTAGTTGAGAAACAATCGTTTGTCGAGTATATCGTGACACTTTACTATTCTATTCGACAAAATAGTATTGAATGATGGAATGCGATATAAAGTCGTTAGTTAAGTAAAAAGCCTCAACGCTTTGTTTTTATGGCATCATGTCATTCAGGCAAGCCTATCATTGTAGTAAATATAAGCCTGTAGATGCAATCAATAGTTGTCATTGTCTTGTTGTTTAAAGCGAAATTAAGCACTGATTATGCCAAAATGTATAGAAAAAAACGGTGCTTTTCCCCGAATTCTGTCTTCTAATATCCACTAGAAACGTGTTTGTAATGCATGGAGATTTGCGCTAAATACAGCTAGTTATTGTATTTAGCGCGATTTTTTGTATTGTATTTACTTAGCCCAGATAAAAACAGCCAAATAGACCCCGCTTCCCGTTAGACCTAGTAAAAACAAGGCTAACCATGCACTGGCAAATTTTTTCGCTGTGAGTGCTTGTTCAGGGCTGACTTCTTTTGTTCCTACAATCATAGGTTTTACTAGGTTTACTCTTTTGTAAAAGCGGTAAAACAGAATAGCTGCTATGTGTAAGCCAACTAACAACATCAAAATATTAAAGTTGATTTCGTGAACTTCGGTTAGGAAATGGCTGGTATCTGAAGAAACAAATTTAGCAAATGCGCCCGTTGTAAAAATATCATCATCTGCAAATAAACCTGTTCCTGTTTGTACTAAGAGTGCTAACAAGAGAAAAATAACCGACCATCCGCCAACGGGATTATGTCCAATGTATGCACTGGGTTGGCGACTGGGCAAATGTTTTAAATACGCGAGTGTTGCAGGAATACCATAAATAAAATCGCTGAAACGGGCGTGTTTACTTCCAACAAATCCCCATAAAATACGAAATAAAACGAGGGCTAAAACGCTATAGCCTAAGTAGGTGTGTAGCGTCATGTCGTAATACACATCTTCCTCCGTTGTCGCCCATAATCCAACGATTAAAAGAACTAATATCCAATGAAATAAGCGTACTGGCAAATCCCAGACAGGGATTTTTTGTAAACGCGGGGGATTATTCTCTTCTTTCATCATGTTTACCTGTAATTAAGCAGTTATAAAGGGAATCAATAAACAACGGTGACATAATAACAACTTAATGAGGAAACAATATGAAGGCTGGCTTAAGAAAACCATTATTTCCAAAAAGCCCGTTGTTGTTGGAATGTGTGCCAATGTTCAGCCAAAAGTGTTATGTGTGCAATCTGTTGATGTGCATACCAACCTTTTAGAAAATGGCGAACGGGAGCATCCGCAGCGATACTCGCTTGTGTGAGCAATTCATCTGCAATATTGACATCATTCAACACGCCTAAATCATCTTGCAATGTAGCGAGTGACTTGCTGAACTCACGGGTTGTTTTACCTGAATACAGTGAGGCAAAAAAGCGTGTGCCATAGACCATCTTTTTAATAAGAATTCGTAGCTTGTGTTTTTTTTCTGGTGGGAGTTGGATTAGATTTTTCCCTTGCTTACTAATTCGCTTGTCATATTGCCCTAATATTTGACTCGCAAAATCACTCACAGGCTGTGTTAAGGCAAGCAATGCCTCTCCCGTTAAGGTATCGCGCCATGTTCGCTTCGTAATCCAATGACTAAACGACAATAATAAACGGCTATAACGCGGGAGGGTTAAACTGTGACGTACCAGCGTGTAAGCACGGGTTTTAAAGTCAAGTGCAATGGCTTGTAAATCAGCAAGGATTTTTGGATCATCAATCTGTTCTTCCATCTGTTGAAGATTTAAACTGAATACATCCCAATCACGAGCCATACCCAAGATACTTCCCAACCATTTAAACTCACCTTGTAATTCAGTGTAAGTACTTGCTGGAATTAGTGGTTTATACAGACTTAAACAAGAGCGTAACCGTCGTAAAGCAACACGCATTTGATGCACACCTTCGGGGTGCGTACCATACAACACCATTGCTTCGTTTGCCTGCAAATGTGCTAAACAATGCCATAACAACTGTGCAAACGCCTCTTCAGCCGTCGCCTCTGTGCTAAGCGTTATCTCATGGGCCTTATAAAACTGTGGTGGACAAGGATTGTATAAACCATAACCCCGTGCAGCTTTGCTTCTATTTTCAATAATAAGCGGGATTTTTTCTTGAAAATTGAGTGCCAGTTGATACAAATTATCCGCAGAACCGGCCTTTAGTTCTAATTCAATTTCGTGTAATGGAATACGATTTGTTAGTGTCGTGATTTCCCCTTGATCCAGCGCGACTTCGATACGACTCCCATTAAATTCAATAAGCCATGTTTGTCGAACAAAATCAGTCGTAAAAACGGGAAGAATATTTTTTAAGTTTTTTTTATGTAAAAATCGGCTGGGCAATAAATTTTTTGGCATCAACTTAAAATCGGGTATATCTCCGTGAATTTCCGTTTCCCATTCTTGTCGTTGATGTAAACCATTGATAACCGTTCCTGCCGTTTTAACGGTTTGAATCCGTTTATCGTTAATTCGTCGCACCCGTAAACCAATTCCGCGTTGTAATAAAGCACAATCTACTGTATCAAAATAAGTATTGTATAGTCGCTTAGGTTCGTCTTGTTGAACGGCTAACAAGAGAGGATGTTGCTTTATATATTCAGCATCATCAGGAGCAAAATGCAGTTTTAATTCTGTTTCAATAGACATTATTATTCCGCGCGTAAAATTTGAGAAAATCGCTACATCATAAAGGCAAACAAGGGATATAGGGAAGAATAAAACATAAACCCTAATAACTGTGCAAAAAGTGCTGTTGTTCAGCAATAAAAACTGTGGATTTTCAGCACATCCAAAAAATGCTTATCGATAAAAACGAATAACTTTATAAAATTAAACGAGTTAATATTTAGCAAAAAGATGGCACACTCCCTGCTTAATGTACAAGCGAACTTGCAAATATAAGCACGCAACTGCAAGGTTTAAGTTTAAATACAAAAACTTCCACAGAATTTTAGGAGTAATTGCTCATGAAAACCACACAAAAAGGTTTTACCTTAATCGAACTCATGATCGTTGTCGCGATTATCGGTATTTTAGCTGCTATCGCTATCCCTGCTTACACCGACTACATCAAGAGAGCCCAAGTCTCTGAAGCCGTCCAATTACTCGGTGGTTTGAAGACTCCTAGCGAAGAATGGTATAGCAGTAAAAATGTTTTCCCAAAACCAGCTTCTGTCAATGCTAAAACCCGTGGTAAATATGTTACCAGCCTTACACAACAAGCGGATACTGTTGGTGTTTACCTAGCAACAGTCACAAAAATCACTGGAGCCGTTGTATTCTCTTACAACAACGTTACCCAAACATGGACATGTAAGGTTGATAGCTCAGCGAATGACATTTACAAATACGTCCCTACAAACTGCAAATAGTCTAATCGTTTGAGTTGGTAGTTAAAACCCGCCCTTAAGGCGGGTTTTTTTCTGTGTAATTTTAAGAGAAAACTATTTACAATGAAATTACTACAAGCGTTTTCACTTAAAGCGTTACTTTTTGGATTATTGTTTTTCTCTCTCATCATTGGTTGCGCCCTCCTTTTTCTCCCTTATTTGAATGGCATCTTAATTTTTGATGATTATGCAAATTTGCATACATTGAAAGATTTTGATGAAAATAATTTTTGGTTAAAACTTGGACAATTTATCACTGAAGGTGCTGCAGGTGAGTTAGGTCGTCCACTTTCGCTCTTATCCTTTGCTTTGCAATATCACTCTTGGCCACAAGTAGAACCCTTTAAATATATTAATTTAATGCTTCACTTGTTAAATGGTTGTCTTGTTTTTTGGGTATTGGTTTTACTCTCGCGTTTTTTTGCATTAACGCCCGTTCGTTGTTCACTGCTCATTTTTTTAGTGACCGCTATTTGGTTATTGCACCCCATCCAAGTTTCAACCACGCTTTATATTGTGCAACGCATGGCACAACTTTCTACCCTGTTTATCTTGGTAGGCATCATATTCTATTTAAAAGGACGTTATTTACTCGCAGAGAACCGCCTAAAATTGGGGTTTTTCTTAGTAACGGCGGGGGTTATTGGAGGGGGGATTTTAGCTGCCTTCAGTAAGGAAAATGGTGTATTACTAGTATTTTATATATTTGTTTTAGAAGCAACTTTATTACAAAAACTAAAAACGCCGCTTTATTGGCGATATTGGAAAACCCTATTCATTGACTTGCCCTGTTTTGCTGTTGTTGGTTACTTATTTCTCAGTTTGGGACTAGGCAAATTTCAAGCAGGCTACGCTTCACTGGGTATTGACGTTTCTGAACGGTTATTAACACAAAGCCGTGTACTTGTTGATTATATGGGGCAAATATTATTAGTACGCCCCGACCAATACGGATTGGCTCATGATGATTATCTGCCTTCTCATGGGTTATTAACGCCGCCCATTACGCTTTTTACAACGATATTTATTCTCGCTTTATTTGGATTAGCCTGTTGGTTTAGAAAAATATATCCTCTGTTTGCGTTTAGTGTTTTATGGTTTTTTGCTGGACATGTATTAGAATCCAGTTTTGTTCCCCTGATGTTATATTTTGAACATCGCAACTACCTCCCGCTGGTAGGGGTTGGGGTGGGAATGGTCTATGGTCTTTTCTGGTTATATGACCGTTTAAAACAAGATAATTTACAATGGATAGTTGTTACGTCCAGTATTGCTTGGCTATTTTTCATGGTTTATTTGTGTTGGATACAAGCAACAATTTGGGCAGCCCCACTTTATCAGGCGGGTTTATTAGCAGAAAAACATCCTTACTCGCCAATGGCACAATCCCATGCGGCCTCTGTCTATTTTAATCAAGGTCTTTCCGAACAAGGGGAACAGGTATATCAAAATATGATTGAGCGGTTTCCTGATGAAACAGGCCCTATGATGTTGCTCTATGGTAAACGTTGTTTTGGCAATGGAAAACATCAAGTTGAACTTGAAGACCTTTATAAAAAACTTCAAACAGCCGTGGTTGACTCAGCAACAATTGCCGCATTAAATAGCATTATCCTTGAACAGGCGAATGGTGGCTGTGAGTTAATTCCTGTGCAATCTGTTGAAAACATGCTGACATATTTATTGGCTAATCCAAGAGTTGGGCAACAGAAACGCAATATTTATGTGTTACAAGCCTTGTCTTATGGCTATAACGAACAATATGAATCTGCGTTGAATAGTATTAGTCAAGCAATATTACTGAAGGATGTCACCCCTGTTTTCCATTTCTGGCGAGTGGCTTGGTTATTAAAATTAAATCGTGTTACTGAAGCACAACAAGTGTTCACGACCATTTTACAAACATTTACGCCATTACAACAAACACTGTATAAAGATGATATTGCCTTTTGGAAGAAACAATTGGCTGAACATAAATAAGCAGGTTTATTCTTATTAATTAACTAAATAGTTGGCAATGAACTCATCTACAGTGCAACTTCGCTATGCCCTATTATTTTTCTCCGCACTTGCTGGCTGTGGCTGGCTATATTGGGCTGGATTGCAAGGCGGATTGATTTTTGATGATTATAGTAATCTGGGCGATTTAGACAGTATAAAAACAGCACAGGATTGGTATAAATTTGTTGGACAAGGGATTGCGGGCGAATTAGGACGACCTATTTCCCTGTTGAGTTTTGCCTTACAAGTTGATGCGTGGCAAGCAGGTGATATATGGGCATTTAAATACGTTAATCTATTGCTGCACTTATTAACGGGTTGTTTGCTTTTCTTACTGCTATTGCAGCTTACAAAATATTTAGGCTTGACTGAAGAGCAATCTCTTTTATTTGCCTTCTTAACCAGTACATTATGGTTGATTCATCCCCTAAATGTTTCAACAACGTTGTACGTTGTACAAAGAATGACGCAACTCTCGGCGTTATTTACCGTATTAGGACTTGTCGTTTACTTATATGGCAGACAGTATCTTACTGTTGCTAAATATAAATCCTTAGTTTTAATGTCTATTGGTATTGGTGGCGGTGGCATCCTTGCATTGTTAAGTAAGGAAAATGGGATTTTAATTCTTTTTTACGTATTAGCCTTAGAATTTACCATTTTGTCCGCTACGCCACGTACACGTATGTGGCAAATATGGGCAAGTTTTTTTCTCTACCTGCCGATATTTCTGTTTTTAGGGTATATAGGCAGTAAATTTGGTAGTTTTTTAAATATTTATGCTATACGCGATTTTAATTTAACCGAGCGGTTGCTAACACAAAGCCACGTATTAGTTGATTATATTTCTAAAATTTTGCTAATCAATACCAATCCTTTCGGGTTGTTTCAGGATGATTTCCCCCTTTCTCGCTCGCTGCTTACGCCACCCTTAACACTGATAACCGTTGTTTTTATTCTGGGTTTATTGGGTACAGCACTTCTATTGCATAAACGATTTACTATTATAACGGGTGGAATACTTTGGTTTTTTAGTGGTCACTTACTAGAGTCCAGTATTATTCCGCTGGTTATTTATTTTGAACATCGTAACTATTTAGCAATGGTTGGTATTTTATGGGGGTTTGTTT
Source organism: Beggiatoa leptomitoformis (assembly GCF_001305575.3). Lineage (NCBI taxonomy): Bacteria > Pseudomonadati > Pseudomonadota > Gammaproteobacteria > Thiotrichales > Thiotrichaceae > Beggiatoa > Beggiatoa leptomitoformis. Next base: position 1,012,605 of record NZ_CP012373.2, on the reverse strand, counting down.
ATGGCATTGTGTGGGTTGTACAGCGCGTGCAAAAACCCTTATTCCGTTACTTAATAAGTGGGTTAGTTTTGCTTTGGATAGGCATTATGGGACTGAAAACGGCTGTAGAAGTGGATATATGGAGTAATACTGCGAAACAAGCCATTGTTTGGGCAAAAGAAAGACCACATTCCTATTATGCACAGTCACAAGCAGCCTCGGCATTAGCAACACTTGGTGAATTTGCAAAAGCGCAAACCTATCATCAGCAAATGATAAACAATAATCCCGATGATACATCGGCTTATTTGTTATGGTTAGCATTTCGCTGTTTTAGTGATCAGGTACAAGAACCTGATATGCCACTCCTATTAGAAAAAACCCGCACAGGGCGCGTCACAAATGGTTCACTAGAAGGAATTAATACCATTGCGGGATGGCATAAACAGAACAAGTGTTCTATCGTTCCGTTAGCAACAGTTAATCTTATTTTACAAAATTTGATTGATAACCCAAACAGCTATATTCATTTGAAAGATATTTATGCCATTTACAGTGATTTATTGGTATTTGAAAAAAATATACCTTTAGCCGTTGACTTGGCGAATAAATCACTGGCATTAGAATATGATGCACAACTACATCTTAATATGATTCGTTGGCTAGCAACAGCACAACGTTATCAGGATGTACTCACGCAAACCCAACTGATGCGCAATAAATTAACTTTTGCGAATCGCGCACTATTTATACAAGATTTGAATATATTAGAATCATTAGCTCATAAAGCACTTTTGGTGCAAAACCCTAACATAACTGGGAAAGAAGATGACAAGCCTTAGCATTATTTTACCTTGCTTAAACGAATCTCAAGCCTTACAAGGTACGTTGCAGAAATTAACCGCCTTATATGCCCATGCTGAAATCATTGTTGTTGATGACGGCTCGTCTGATAATTCAGCAGAAATAGCAACCCAACTGGGTGCAACTGTTGTTCGTCATCCTTACAGAAAAGGTAATGGTGCGGCAATTAAAACAGGTGCACGCAATGCAACAGGGGATGTTCTTATCTTTATGGATGCCGATGGACAACATGATCCTGCCGATATTGAACGTTTATTAGCCGAGATAGAGAAGGGACATGATATGGTTGTTGGGGCGCGGGGAATGGAATCTCAAGCCAGTACTGCCCGCCTATTCGCCAACACTTTTTATAATAAATTAGCCAGTTGGATGGTAGAACAACCCATTGCTGATTTAACTTCAGGTTTTCGTGCTGTACGTGCCAACAAATTTAAAGAGTTTTTATCTTTATTACCCAATACTTTTTCTTATCCCACAACGATTACAATGGCGTTTTTCCGTGCGGGTTATAGCGTTTGCTACATTCCAATCATTGCACATAAGCGAATAGGTAAAAGTCATATTAAAATTTTGCGGGATGGAATACGTTTTTTATTAATTATATTTAAAATCGGTACATTATACGCACCACTAAAACTATTTGGTTCTTTAAGCGTCGGTTTTTTTATTTTTGCACTATTTTACTATTTTTATACCTTCTTTACCGATGGACGATTCACCAATATGGGCGCGGTTTTATTTACCACCTCTATCCTCATTTTCCTGATTGGTTTAGTTTCCGAGCAAATCACACAGTTATTATATACCCGCAAAGAATGATAAAATGACCATGCGCGCTTATCCACCTTAATCATTATTAAGATTGATAGCGTGCTTGGTTAATTAACGGGTCGTTGGAAACAAATCATAAAATCTAATAGATTGATATTCATCAATTAAATCCAATATAAATTCACGGCTATTTGTTAATTTTATAAAAATTCCGTTCCATCAATATATTATGCTGTCATCAACAACACGCTTCATTTTTGGAGTCTAAAAAACTTAAGGATATCAGCATGAAGTATATTAAAGTAGGGGCTGCAACACTCAATCAAACTCCCCTAGATTGGATAGGTAATCAAAAAAATATTTTAGCCGCCATTGAAACCGCACGAATTCAAAAAGTTAGTATTCTATGTTTGCCTGAATTATGTATCAGTGGTTATGGGTGTGAAGATGCGTTTTTATCGCCCAATACCCTCATAGAATCACAACGAATGCTACAACGGATTTTACCCTACACAAAAGAGATGGTTGTTGCGGTAGGGTTGCCCATTAATTATCAAAATCGTGTTTATAACGCTGTTTGTTTACTGGCAAATGAACAAATTTGTGGATTTGTTGCAAAACGATTTTTAGCAGGTGATGGAATTCATTATGAACCCCGCTGGTTTAAACCTTGGGTATCTAATGCCTATGTAGAAATAGAAATCAGTGGCAAACGCTATCCGCTGGGAGATATTTATTTTAACTGTGGTGGTGTACGTATTGGTTTTGAGATTTGCGAAGAAGCATGGGTAGCCAATCGTCCGGGTATTCGCTTAGCCCAAAAAGGGGTGGATATTATTTTAAACCCCAGTGCCAGCCACTTTGCTTTTGATAAAAGACTCGTACGAGAACGCTTTGTTTTAGAAGGTTCACGCGCTTTTAGCGTGAGCTATGTTTATGCTAACTTATTGGGTAATGAAGCAGGACGGGCTATTTATGATGGCGATTGTTTAATCGCAACTGGTGGACAACTGCTTGCAACAGGTAAACGCTTTAGTTTTGCCAACTATCAAGTGGTGAGCGCGTTAGTTGACGTTGATTTAACCCGCATGTCCCAAGCTCGCACAGGGGATAGTGTGCCTAATTTAGACACGCGAGTGTATATCCCCTTTGATTATCCCGACTGTTTACCCATACAACCCAGTCATTCCAATCAGCCCTCGTGGGAATTTAGCCCCACATTAAAAGAAGAAGAATTTACCCGTGCCGTTAGTTTAGGACTGTTTGATTACCTGCGTAAAAGTCGCTCACACGGTTTTGTTATCTCCCTCAGTGGTGGTGCAGACTCCTCCGCCATAGCCTGTTTAGTGCGCCTCATGGTTGCCTTAGGTTTAGAAGAACTGGGTACACAAGGTTTTTGCGATAAACTTTCTTATATTAAAACATTACCACAAACCACCATCGGCGACATGGTAAAACAACTTTTAACCTGTGTTTACCAATCCACAGAAAATTCAACAAAAACAACACAACAAGCAGCGACAACATTGGCGCAAGCCCTAGGGGCGGACTATTTAGAACTGAATATCAATAAACTGGTCAAAGCCTACGTTGATATTGTTAGCAGCGCGACAAATGTCAAATTAACTTGGGAAAAAGACGATTTAGCCCTACAAAATATTCAAGCACGAACACGTGCCCCCAGTGTTTGGTTAATTGCTAATCTGCGTAACGCCCTACTGCTAGCAACCAGCAATCGTTCCGAAGTTGCGCTAGGCTATGCGACTATGGATGGCGATACGGCGGGCGGACTAAGTCCTTTAGCAGGCATAGACAAAGATTTTCTGCGTCATTGGTTACGCTGGTTAGAACAAGAAGGCTCGATGAATTTAGGCACAATCCCCGCGTTATCCTTGATTAATCAACAAGCCCCAACCGCAGAACTGCGCCCTACAACACACGGTAAACAACAAACAGACGAAGACGATTTAATGCCGTATAATCTGCTTAACGTTATAGAAAAAGCCGCAATTCGAGATCGACAAACGCCTCACGAAATTTACCACCTGCTCCATGCCCGCTTCCCTGATTATCAAGAAGCGCAATTACTGACATGGATAGAGCGTTTTTTTAGCCTGTGGAGTCGGAATCAATGGAAACGCGAACGCTACGCTCCCAGTTTTCATTTAGACGATGAAAACCTTGACCCACGTAGCTGGTGTCGTTTTCCGATTTTATCAGGTGGCTATCAGTTAGAACTAGCTGAAATGAAAACCCGTTTACAAAAAAAGTAAACCTACCTGTTTCCCTAACCCATCCCTAGCACACAATGGACAACAAAGCCAACTACGCCCTTGTCGGCTTATTCGTTATCATTCTCAGCATAGTGATGATAGCTTCTGTACTCTGGCTGACAATAGGAACAGAAGAAAAAGTTTATATCACCTATCAAATTCATATTCGCGAATCTGTCTCAGGCTTAAATGTAAAATCTCCCGTAAAATACAAAGGGGTAGAAGTTGGCTACGTCCACAATATTGCACTTGATGCAGAACGCCCAGATGAAGTTCAAGTGCTCTTAAAAATTGAATGGAATACGCCCATTCGCCAAGATACCGTAGCAACACTCTCCTCTCAAGGTTTAACAGGTCTTGCCTATATAGAGCTGACAGGCGGTGCGGGACAGTTAATATCCAAAGAACCAGATGTAGGACAACGCTACCCTGAGTTAAAAACGAAGCCTTCTTTACTGGTTCGTTTAGACAGTGCTATTTCAGAATTAATGAGTAATATCAATAAAGTATCAACTGTTACAGATGGGATGTTATTAGACATCAAAGAAGTTACAAAAGCGGTTGATGATTTATTATCTCCAGCTAACCGTTTACTGATTTCCAACACACTACAACACATAGAAACACTAACCAATACTGTAGCAAACCGTTCAGCCACTATAGATAATAGTATCGTTTCTGTTGCGACAACCCTAGAAAATAGCGCGAAAATCAGTCATGAACTTCCTCACTTTCTAACACGCCTAGAACAAACCCTGACAACCCTAGAACAAACTGCACAAAGTTTTTCTAAAACCTCGAACAGCGTAAATACCATTGTTGAAGAAAGTCGGACAAACATCAGCAAAACAACCCTTGCCATTGCTAAAGCGGCACAAGGGGTAGAAACAACCGTCAACCAAAGCAAACAAGGCATAGATGGCTTTACGCAACAAACCCTACCTGAAGTCAATAATACCTTAAGAGAACTCCGTGAACTCATTGCCAGTTTACGCGGACTCAGTCGAGAACTAGAACGCAACCCGAATATTATTTTATTTGGTAAATCCAAATCTGCACGAGGACCTGGAGAAAAATGAACCGATTAACTGGGATTATTTTGGCTAGTTTGCTACTCCTAACTGCTTGCAATCCCCTAAGAAAAGAAGAATTACCTGTACAAAACTACTTCTTTGACCTCCCCATTACGGCGACCACCATCAACAAAGCGGGTAAAACGCTCTTAGTCTCCATGCCACAAGCTGCATCAGGATTTGACCGTGTTGAACAAACCTATATCCGCATCCCCTCAGTACTTGAAACCTACAGCCGTAGCCAATGGATAGACACGCCCGCCCGCATGTTACTCCCATTACTGGTCAACCAACTAGAATCCACCGGTAAATTCGGTGCAATTCTCTCTGTAACAACAGCATCTGTACTGGGCGAATACCGACTAGACACAGAAATATTACGCATACAACAAGAATTTACCACACCAACCAACCAAGTGCGTTTTATCCTCCGTGCCCAACTCCTAGACATGCAAGCCCAACAAATTGTTGCCACTCGTATTTTTGAAGCCACTGCCCCTACCGACAGTGATGATGCAGCAGGCGGTGCAAAAGCCATAAACCATGCCGTTGCAACTGTCTTGCAAGACCTCACCGATTTTGTACTAGCTCACATTCAATAATGTTGTAAAAGGAAATTTGCTGTCATGCACCCAATGTTAAATATCGCTATCAAAGCCGCCCGTCTTGCAGGTGCATTGATGGTACGCGCTCGTGAACAAGGCTCAAACTACACCATTGACCGTAAAGGCAAAGGTGATTTTGTCAGCAACATAGACAAACAAGCTGAAGCCATCATCATAGAAACCTTACACCGCGCCTACCCAGAACATGCCATTCTTGCGGAGGAAAGTGGTTTACAAACAGGTTACAAAACCAGTGATTACGAATGGATTATTGACCCACTGGATGGAACAAGCAATTTCCTCCATGGCTATCCGCATTTTGCGGTTTCTATTGCCTTACGCTATCAAGGACGTGTAGAACAGGGCGTTGTCTATGACCCCTTACGGCAAGAGATTTTTACAGCCTCCCGAGGAGCAGGTGCATTTCTCAATGATCGACGTATTCGAGTATCACCACTCACAACCTTAGAAGATGCCTTAGTTGGCACAGGGTTTCCTTTTAAATATCCTTTATATATGGATAGTTATATGGCAACTTTTCGCGCACTTTTCCCGCTGGTTTCAGACGTGCGCCGTGCAGGGTCTGCGGCATTAGACCTTGCTTATGTTGCCTGTGGTCGACTGGATGGTTTTTGGGAAATCGGCTTACGTGAATGGGATATTGCAGCGGGTGTTTTGCTCATAGAAGAAGCGGGTGGATTACTAAGCGATTTCAATGGCGGCTTTGACTATTTTAAAACAGGCAACATTGTTACAGGCAACCCTAAAATTTTTAAAGGTATTTTACAAGCAATTCAGCCACATTTATTGCCAGAATTAAAGCGTTAACACCTACAATAATATTGATTGTAATAACATGATTTATATAGAGAGTAAGAATAGCATTTATTGTATTTTTACTCTTCAATATCAATAGGATATCTTTTCACCGAGTGTTTATGAAACATCTAAGACCAGTACTATTTATCTTTGGTTTATGTTTTTTAATGATTTTATTATGGCATAGTTGGGAAAAGATTAAAGGACTGCTGATAACTGTTCAATGGACGCTTTTTAGCTTATCTGTTTTAATTACAATGGCTTGGTATATTGTCACCAGTTTACTCTTTAAAGAACTTTTGCAGAAATATGGTGTTATCATCAATCACCGTTTAAATCACACCATTTTTTTTTATGGGCAAATAGCCAAATATGTACCCGGTAAAGTATTTGGCTTGTTATACCAAAGTTTACTTTTACAAACTAAGGGAGCAACCAGTGCTGTTGTATTTGCCAACTTAGATTTAATGGGATTATTGATTTTCTGCTGTAGTGCAATAGCCCTTACACTAACGATTGCAATTTATAACCTGTTTTTCGCAATACTACTATTTCTATTAAGTTTACTAATTTGTGTTTGGATAACTCGTACCTGTCTATTTTTTACCCTAACTAAACATATACTCTTTTACTTTCAATCTATTGCTAAACGATTAACGTTATGTTCTTGCGTGCCTCACTCATCCAACATAAAAGTAATGAGTTATTATATTCTATTTTGGTTTAGTTACTTAGGTGGACATTATTTTCTCTTACAAGCTGTTTTTGATTTTTCACTAACACAATCGACATATTATATAATTTGTCTCAGCGCGGGTTGGGTTGTTGGTGCTGTTTCACTCATCATACCTGCGGGTATGGGTGTTAAAGAACTGGTTTTTGTGTATCTTGCTCATTTAATTACACAAGATGTCACTTTAGACACGCTTACAGCCGTTGCAGTCGTTTCTCGTGTATGGCTCATGTTGCAAGAACTGCTTGGTATAACATGGGTATTTTGCTGGAATTTTTACCATCACAGGTTTGTCCCGCATGTCTAACTCTCATCTAAAACTGTGTTATGTTCTGGCTTATCGACAACCAACCTATATTAGGACAGTTTCACTACTAAAAGCATTACAACAAATTCAAGAAATTACTTTATTCACAGCCATCAATCGAAAAACAGGAATCCTGCGTTATATTGATACAATATGGCAACTGATACAAATTCGATGGAAACATAACCCCGATTATTATATTCTCGGGTTTCGTGGACATGAAATATTCTGGTTTATCAAGCTAATAACTGTTGGAAAACCATTAATATTTGACAGCCTGTTGTCACCCTCAGCAGCTCTCATTGGGGATAAAAAACAGGGCAACTTAGGTGTTTTTTTAGGGAAAATTCTCTTTTATTTTGAAAAATCTATTTTGCATCACGCAAACTATATTCTCACTGACACACAACTTCATGTTGATTTCTTATGTAAACAATTTTGTCTACCACCCAATAAAGTTTTTGCAATTCCTGTTGGTGCAGACGAAACGTTACCCTCTATCAGCCCCATACAAAAAACACATTTTGAAGTCTTATTTTACGGTTCTTTTTTACCATTACATGGGATGTCTATTATGTTGGAAGCAGCAAGCCATCTGAAAGACAAACCTATTCATTTTGTTTTTATCGGTGGTAACGGAAAAAATCTAAAGGAATTCAAAAAATTACAGGAAAAATTTTCTTTATATCATAATATTAGCCATATAGAATGGGTAGATTTTTCTACCCTCATTCACAAATATATCCCCAATGCAGATTTAGGCTTAGGTGGCGCGTTTGGCAATACACCACAAGCACAACGCGTTATTACAGGAAAAACTTCTCAATTTTTGGCTTTGGGTAAACCCACGATTGTTGGTAAAATAAAAGAAAATATTGATTTTATAGATAAAAAAAATTGTTTATTAGTGGAACAAGGTGATGTCTTTGCACTAGTGACAGCAATTGAGTGGGCATATCAGCATCAGGTAGAACTGCCCGCTATTGGTCAAGCAGGATTACAACTGTATCAAAAGCAACTCTCTATTAAACAAATATCACAAGTGCTTAAAAAGGTTTTAAAACTATGTTGAAATATTTTCCGCCACGCTATTTATTTCGTCGTTACGAGATATTAAGACATCTACGTCCAGCTAAGCGTTTTTTAGAAGTTGGTGCGGGCGGTTTAGCCTTATCTCAAGAACTATTGGCTTATTTTCAAGCGGGAAAAGCCGTTGATTTTTCACCAAATATAGAATCTTATTATATGGCACTGCCATTGCCAATCCGTCAACGGCTAACTTTCGAACAAGGTGATGTTGCACAACTACCTGTAGCAGATACTTATGATTGCATTGTTGCCTGTGAAGTAATGGAACATATTGAAGACGATAAACAATTTCTTACCACTTTATACGAAAGGTTAGTGCCACAAGGGCAACTATTAATTTCTGTTCCTGCCCACATGAAATTCTGGACAATTCATGACGACATTACAGGACATTTTCGACGCTATGAAAAACAAGCTATTATTGAACTTTTTCAACAAGTAGGTTTTGAAAATATTACCGTAATTGCTTACGGTTATCCCTTCATTAATATATTAAGATGGTTACGTGCGTTATATGCCAAAAAACAAGCAAAAGTAAAAGCTAGCTGGGATAAAAATCAACAAACACAATGCAGTGGAATAAATCATGTTCCTACTATTTTTAATTGGATTGGTCTTTTCGTAAATCCTTATACGGTATTACCTCTTAATTGGATAGCTCGTCTTTTCAATCAACTAGACCTTGCCGAAGGGTATATCATCGTCGCAGATAAACCACATCATCAACTTTATAATTAAACAAATTAAGAAGCCTTATTTATGACAAAGATTTCCTTTCTAGGTAAATTTATTTTATTCATTCTTCTCTTTCTTACCTATCTTAATTATGGCGGTTTGCCTGCCAGTATGGCGTTAGACCCTTCATGGAGTCAAGCATTGGGATTTGCACTAAAAAATGGATTCCAACAAGGTAAGGATATTATCTTTACCTATGGACTATTTGGTTATTTTTATCATCCTACTAGTTCTTATGATACTGATTTATATCATATATATATGTTATGGCAATTGACAATAGCGACAATTATCGCGTGGTTTTCCATTATTAGAGCAAGTCAGCTTACTAATTATTTAGATAAGATATTATATTTAATAATATTGTTAATAATTCCATTATTTATTTATGTATTAGATTCACTCTATTTTTTCTTGATATTATTATTAACCAGCCTAATTGCAAATCCATCATTATTTTACAAGCATAAACTTCATATTAGCCTAATTGGTTTTACATTATTATTTGCGGCTATTACAGCAACGGCAAAATTCACACAATTTGTTGCTGCTGGTTTTGCGGTCATCATGATCACTATTATTGTTGGGCAACAATATGGGTGGAAAAGATCCCCCTTAATACCATTAGTATTCATTAGCCTAAGCATTATGATGTGGTTGATGCTTGGGCAAGACATCACTAATATCAAAGACTTTATTGCAAACTCGTTTGATGTAGCTCATAACTATGATGATGCAATGTCCATTGAAGGACCACCACAAGAAACGATTTTGGCTTCTGTCATTCTATGGTTACTAATTGGTATAGGCATTATTAGTGCGTTTTTGCCAACGTTAAATATCAATCGGTTATGTACATTTTTAGCCATTGGGCTAGTCAGTTTTTTGGCATTTAAATTAGGGCTGGTTCGTCATGATCAGCACTCCATAATTTTTTTTAGTCTTGCGGCACTCGTACCATTTCTATTTGATTATAGTGAAAAACTACATGCTCGTTTAATCGTACTATTTTATCTATTTCGTTACACCTTGATTATACTTGCGATAGCGGGGCTATTTTTGGCAATAGTGCCTTTTAACGAAAAAAGAGGCATAGCACCCTTACAGGTAAATAATATTCTGATACGTTTGGGTGAACATATCACGCTTAATTTCCAACGACTTTTACTCGTTGGGGAAATCAAAAAATATTATGATAATCAAAATGTTTATTTAAGAAAAATGTTTGATTTGCCCAATACACGGCAAACGATTGGTAATGCAACGGTTGATATCTTTTCTTATGAACAAGGGGTTCTTTTACTCAATCAGTTCAATTGGCACCCACGTCCCGTATTTCAAAGTTACTCTACCTATACACCTAACTTACTTACCATAAATAGTAACTTTTATGCGAGCAACCAAGCACCCGCATTTATTTTGTTTAAATTACAAACAATTGATAATCGTCTGCCATTAATGGACGACATTGAAGCGATTAAAGTCATTTTGCGTGATTATCACCCACTGTTTACAGAAAATGGTTTTTTACTATTAAAACATGCACCACGTCCAGATAAAGGGGCGCGAGAAACTTTCTTATTACAGCAAGCAGTTAATCTTGGTGAGTTTATTGACATTTCAAGTTTAAATAATAAACAGCTTTTGCTAACGCTTGAAATATCAAAAACAATAACAGGGGAACTCTATTCGTTTTTTTACAAAACATCCACTGTGTATCTGGAAATAATAACAACCGATAACAACAAAATGCTCTACCGTATCATTCCACAAATGATGGAAACAGGTGTAATTATTAATCCATTGATTCTCAATGAAGAAGACCTGATGAAATGGTATTCAAATATGCCATTGGCACGAATAGCCCGTTTGCGTATTCTCACTACTGATAAAGGTATGGAACAGTTTAATGCAAAAATTGTTGTTAAATTTAGCGAATATAATGTTCTTCCATAATACTTATTGAATTTCATGTCATTAAATTACAATACTTAATAACAATTCACCATAAGCCTGTATAACTAAAAATCGCCCTTTATGTACGATTCTCCACCACTTAAACAAATCTTAGAAGCTGCACTCCTTGCGGCAAATCAGGCTTTAACAACTGACCAATTGCTGGCGTTGTTTCCTGAAGAAGCCCAGCCAGAACGGGGGGATATTCGTCTGGCACTGGCGGATATTCGTGAAGAATGTGGTCAGCGTGGTATCGAGTTAGTTCAAGTCGCGAGTGGTTATCGTTTTCAGGTAAAAACAACATTAACGCCTTGGATTAAAAAACTCTGGGCAAAACGCCCGCCGCGCTATTCACGGGCTTTATTAGAAACATTGGCATTAATTGCTTATCGTCAACCGATTACTCGCGCGGAAATTGAAAATATTCGCGGGGTTAGCGTTAGTTCATATATTATCCGTACTTTACTCGATTATCAGTGGATTCGAGTTTTAGCACATCGTGATACACCCGGTAAACCTGCGTTATATGGGACAACTAAGATGTTTTTGGATTATTTCGGCTTAAAAAGTTTAGACGATTTGCCGACATTATCGGAATTGAAATTAATGGAGAATTTTGGAGATGCTATTTTTGCAGAGGAGGAAGAAGAACCACTGACAGAAACTGTTGTAGCAACTGGGTTATATACAGAATTATTAGATAATGTAGAAGTAAACGGCTCTCTGCCGATAGACGAAGAAGAGAAGTAGAATAAGGGCAAATAAATTCGCCCTTAATAGACTAACCGACTATTCCACCTATTCCACCGCTTTTTTTCTATTCCACTGTATAGATGACCAAATCGCTAGGGCAATTAAAACAGCACCCGCTAAACCTGTAACAACTTCTGGAATATGAAATAATTCTTCTGTCAGCATGATAACCGCAAGCACGGCAATGGCATAAAATGCGCCGTGTTCCAAATAGCGATATTCTGCCAGTGTGCCTTTTTCAACTAACATAATAGTGAGTGAACGGACAAACATAGCACCAATACCTAAACCTATCATGATAACAAAGATATTATTGGTCAGCGCAAATGCACCAATAACACCATCAAAGCTAAAACTTGCATCTAACACTTCCAGATAGACAAACATGGCGGCACTGGCTTTGTGCATACTTTCTATGTCTTTTTCATCAATTTCCATCAATGCACCCACACCATCCACAAGAATGTAGGTGATTAAGCCAAAAATACCTGCAACAATAAATTCGTGTGCCTCATGAGCGGGCATTGATGTAGAAATCATATACATTAAAAACATCACTAAACCTAATTCAACCGCTTCAATCCGTCCAACTTTGGTCAGTGGTTCTTCAATAATTTTTACCCAATGAATTTCTTTTTCTTTATCAAAAAAATATTTTAAGGCAACCATTGCTAGAAATGCCCCCCCAAAACCAGAAATTTGAATGCGGGCAGCCGTTAAGATTTCTGCATATTTATCAGGGTCAAAAATAGCCAAGTGTAACGTTGCAAAAGGATTTAAATGGGCGGTAATACCAACAATTAATAAGGGAAATACTAAGCGCATTCCAAAAACAGCAATTAACATCCCCCATGTAATAAAACGATGTCTCCAAATATCTGTCATATTGTTTAAAACTTTAGCATTTACAACGGCATTATCAAAAGATAATGACACTTCCAATACGGCTAAAATGGCAACAATAAAGAGAGTTGAAAGCGCACCGGTTATTGTATTTGTGTAAAGATAACCCAACACTAGACCTAAGATTAAACCAATGCCCGTTACCCAAAACGAGCTATTAAAGTATTTTAAATTATCCATTGCACATTGCTTTCCTATAAAAGAATTAAAGAATAAAAAACCTGACATTTTTCCATGAAACTGTCAGGATTGCCTATCTTATCGTTTTTACTTAAAAAATAAAATCTTATTCTTTGGTTAGTCCATCTAATGTGTTTAACGCACTGTACAAATGTGGACGACGGTCGCGGAACAAACCCCATGCGGTACGAATTTCATTTAACTTATCCAAATCAAAAGTTGTCGTTAAAATTGTTTCATCGGTTCGATTTGCGGTTGCAATCATGCCACCATCTCCCCCCGTAATAAAGGAAGAACCATAGAAAGTAATCGCACATGTGTCGCCGTCTTCTTTACCGATACGGTTTGAGGCGATAACAGGAATACAATTAGCGGCAGAATGTCCTTGCATCGTCCGTTGCCAATGTCCTGAAGAGTCAATGCTTGCATCTTGAGGTTCTGAACCGATTGCGGTGGGGTAAAATAACAGTTCTGCCCCCATCAGTGCCATTGCCCGTGCGGCTTCAGGAAACCATTGGTCCCAACAAATACCCACGCCAATAACACCAAATTGTGTATTCCAGACTTTAAAACCCGTATCCCCAGGGGAAAAGTAATATTTTTCTTGATAGCCATGTCCATCAGGGATATGTGACTTACGGTATAAATCCATGATAGTTCCATCAGCATCGATGACGGCTAGCGAGTTAAAATAGGCGCGATTCGCCCGCTCAAAAAAACTCACGGGTAAAACAACCTTTAATTCTTTCGCCAACTGACTCATCCGCGCTAATAATGGATTATCTTTAAAGGGTTGGGCTAATTTGAAATGTTTAGGGTCTTGGTCTTTGCAAAAATAGGGTGCTTCGAATAGTTCTTGAATTAAAATGATGTTTGCCCCTTTTGCAGATGCTTGACGAACCAGATGCTCTGCACGAGCAACATTACTGTCTAAATCCCAAGTACAAGCCATTTGTGTCGCGGCAACGGTAACATTTCTCATAATTATCCTTTCATGATTAATAGGTAAATAGAACTTTACGGGATACAATAGGATATAACCCAATCGTGACGAGAAAGTGACGCTTTATTTAGCTTTTTTCTCGTAGGCAGGAAATTCTTCAAAAACATTGCGTACCCGCTTAGAGCGCATAACATAGAGCAGTAACATAGAATCTATATATAACACCGCCAACATAACCCCATCAAATTGTCTAACGCCAAGCAGTAAATAAATAATCATCAAGCTCATATCAATGATAAAACTGCTGAGTAATAAACCCCGTCCTTTTGTCCAGATTCTTCGTATCCACGATTGTTCTGGCGTGTTGGGTACACGTTTAAACATTGGAATAAAAATTAAAAAAGCAGGGATAGAAGACAAAATGAAGGCTAAATTTGCAGGTTTATGCGCAAACTGGGAGATATACGGAATAATCAGTTTACCTGCATCAGTTAATGCAGGGAGAAAATTCAGTAAAATCGGTAGAATAAACAAAACTACAATATATTTTAGTGCATAAACAGTTGTTACAACAAGATTAAATGGAATTTTTAAAACCTGATGCTCATTGTAATCATCAAAAGAATATTTTGTATCCATACAAACCTAAGTTAGTTTAAAAACAGATGATATGCGGGATTATTCGCCTCTTCCCAAGAGGGATAAGCCAATTTTTGTAAAAAGGCTTTAAATTCGTCTAATTCAGTATCTGCAACCTGAATACCCACTAAAACACGCCCTTCTGCTGCACCATGATTGCGATAATGAAATAAACTGATGTTCCAACGGTGTCCCATGAGTGTCAGAAAATGTAATAATGCACTGGGACGTTCAGGAAATTCAAAACGATATAAACGTTCATTTGCCACAGACTGTGCGCGACCACCGACCAAGTGCCGAATATGTAGTTTCGCCATCTCATTATCAGTCATATCAACCACAGCATAGCCTTGACTATTAAGAGTATTTAGCAAGTTTTGTTTTTCTTGCTGTCCTTGACTTAAACGCAACCCAACAAAAACATGTGCGTCACGTGCATCCGCATAGCGATAATTAAACTCTGTAATAGCACGCAAACCTATCGTATTACAAAATTCACGGAAACTACCGGGATGTTCAGGAATAGTGACGGCTAATAAGGCTTCACGTTTTTCACCAATCTCAGTGCGCTCAGTAACGTAGCCCAAACGGTCAAAATTCATATTTGCACCGCTTGCAATAGCAATTAATTGTTTTTCCGTACAATTTTCTTGTTGAATATACCGCTTTAAACCTGCTAAGGATAACGCACCAGCGGGTTCAGTTACTGTGCGAGTATCTTCAAAAATATCTTTAATTGCAGCGCAGATTTCATCCGTGCTGACCAGTAACACATCATCTACATAGTGACGAGCAAGTTCAAAAGGTAATTTTCCTGCTTGTTTAACCGCAACACCATCGGCAAACAACCCCACTTGCGCCAACGTCACACGCTCCCCTGCCCGCAAAGCTTCATACATGCAGGCGGATTCTTCAGGTTCTACGCCAATAATTTTAATCTCTGGACGACAATATTTTACATAAGCGGCAATGCCTGCAATCAGTCCACCTCCCCCAACAGGCACAAAAATCGCGTCTATAGGACTGCTATGCTGTTGCAAAATTTCCATGCCTATTGTGCCTTGTCCTGCAATCACATCAACATCATCATAAGGTGGAATAAAGGTTAATTGCCGTTCTGCGGTCAGTTGTTGCGTATGTTGATAGGCTTCGTCAAAAGTTGCGCCATGCAAAATCACTTCTACACCATAATGCTGCACAGAACGAACTTTAATATCGGGCGTGGTGGTTGGCATGACGATGACGGCGGGAATTTTTAGGCGCGTTGCGGATAATGCAACGCCTTGTGCATGATTGCCTGCGGAAACGGCAATAACACCTTTAGCGGATAATTCAGGCGGTAAATTCGCAATTTTGTTATATGCTCCCCGAATTTTGAAGGAAAACACGGGTTGCATGTCTTCCCGTTTAATCCAGATGTGATTATTTAAGCGTTTTGATAAATTTTTAGCCTCATCAAGACGGGTTTTTTCTGCTACGTCATAAACACGCGATTGCAAAATTTTTTTGATGTACGGAGTTAGCATGAAAGCGTAAAAATCCTTGTAAGTCTGTTATTGGGTTTAATACGAATAATCATTTTTTGGTCGTGCTAAACCCGTAAAACTTATTGTAGGGAACATAATTAAATGGGAATCCCTCTCATCCTTGTGGCATTATCACGACCAAAAAATGAGGATAATAGCTTACTTCCCTTTTTAATTGTTTTAATTGATGAGACACCCTATCTTTTAGTAAGATACTCAAAACACTTGGCGGAGAAGATAATGCACACCAACAATGCAGCACAATTAGACATTTCTTTAGCAAGGGATGTTTTCTTACGCAGTTTAATACGTGAACTATCTGGTGTACTAGAAGAAGTTGTCGGTATAGAACAAGCAAATGGTTTTATTAGTGTTGTTGGGCAAAATATCGGTGAAGTTATCAACCAAGAATATCGTACTGCGTTTAACGTATCACAACTAAGCCACGAACAGGTTGCACAAGTGTTAGTTGACTTGAAACGACGTATTCAAGGAGATTTTTATATCATCTCTCAAGATGCAGAGAAAATTATATTTGGTAATCACCGTTGTCCTTTTGAAGACAAAGTAATAGGACGTAATTCTTTATGTATGATGACTTCTAATGTTTTTGGTACAATTACGGCAGAAAATTTAGGTTATGCCAAAATCGAGTTAGTGGAAACAATCGCACGGGGACATGACGGCTGTCGTGTCGTGGTTTACTTAAAGCCAGAATCTGCAACTAAGGTAGAAGGAAATGAATACTTCCGCACCTAATACAATTTTAACACCTGCACACTTATCTTTATTAATTCAAGGATTTAATAAAGATGCGTTATTATTAATCGCAGGGGATACAGGGGAAATTTTAGCAAGCAACCGTAAAGGTGATGAACTACTTGCAACACATGAATGGCAGGGCAAAACAATAGCGGAGTTTGTTGAAAACTCATCTGCTCAAGTGCAACAATTTCTCCGTAGTTGGTCACGTAGTCGACAAAGTTTGCCGTTTGCATTGAGTTTTAAACAGATAGCCGAAGACGAAAAAAAAAAGTCTGTGAAGGTTTTCTCTTACAACCCCGCCAAGCCGATTTACCTGCTTTAATCGTTGTACATCATGACCCTGCCGAGGCAAAGCTCAATCAGTTTAATGCCCTCAACAAAGAAGTAGAAAAACAAAAACAAGCCTTAGAAAAACTACTTGCCAGCCAACAAGCCCTAGAACAATCTAAACGCGAGCTAGAAGCGCGAAATGAAGCGTTAATTCAAGCACGTGACGCAGCAGAAGCCGCCAATCGGACAAAAAGCAATTTTTTAGCCAACGTCAGCCACGAGTTACGTACACCACTCAATGGCATCTTAGGTTATACCCAAATCCTCCAGTATAATGAAGACCTTAATCAGGAACAAAAAGAAGGCATTAATATTATTCATAAAAGTGGAGAATACTTATTAACCTTAATCAATGATATTTTGGATTTATCGAGCGCGGAATCTGGCAATATACAACTGTATGTAACTAACTTGTATTTACATGACTTTTTTAAAAGTCTCACTGATTTGTTTAAATTACGTGCTGCTCAGAAAAATATCGCTTTTTTATATGAGCCTATCACCAGCTTACCTTTGGTTATTGAAGCAGATGAAAAACGGCTACGACAAATCATTATTAATTTATTAGGTAATGCGATTAAATTTACTAAACAAGGTGGAATTTGTTTAAAAGTGGGTTATCAACAGGGTTGTTTGCGCTTACAAGTAGAAGATACGGGTATTGGCATTGCTGAAACTGATTTTGAGCGTATTTTTAACCCTTTTCAACAAGTCAGCGATGCACATCATAAAGCAGAGGGGACAGGACTCGGCTTATCGATTACGCAACGGCTCGTTGCATTAATGGGCGGTACAATTCAAATACAAAGTCGGTTAGCTTATGGCACGACCTTCGATGTGCAATTACCACTACCCGCTGTATATGATTATGCCATTCAACAATCCGTTATTCCCCCTGCTACGATTACGGGCTACGTTGGTGAACCCCGTCACCTGTTAATTATCGATGATAAACGTGAAAATCGTTCTGTGTTACATAACTTATTAGCCCCTTTAGGTTTTAACATTGAAGAGGCGGAAGATGGCGTAATCGCATTAGAGAAAATTCAACAAACGATTCCTGATTTAATTCTAACGGATTTGGTCATGCCAAAATTAGACGGTTTTGAACTTACACGCCGTTTGCGTCAAGATGAGAATCAACAAATACGTACTTTACCTATTATTGCTGTGTCTGCCAGTGTATTTAGTGGCGACCAATATTTAAGCTCAGAAGCAGGCTGTAATGCGTTTTTACCCAAACCTGTACATTTAGAAGAATTATTAGCTTGTTTACAACACTACCTTAATTTAGTCTGGATTTATGAACAACATACAGAAATAACCCTGCAATCTTTCAACGTACAACCATTACAAGTTCCATTAGAAAGTTTATTGCAACAACTCACCCCAGAACAGGCAGACACTTTATTTAATTTAGCGATGTTGGGTGATGTACAGCATCTTATTAAATATGCAACAGATTTAGGTAAATATGATAACCATTTACTTCCATTTATGGAAAGAATTTGTGAATTAGCTCGTAACTTTGAAGTTGAGGAAATTTGCGCGTTAGTACATCCACATCCGACAGATTTACATAGTTAATATAATCTATTGTAAATAAAGTTAAATTTATACATTCTTTCTTATTTGTAATCATTTGGTGCATTATTTCCCTTAAGTTTGTCACACAATGCCGTATATAATGCCCTGCAATATAAAGGCACGCTCTTTGCCTTACCTAATGAAGCGTCGTGTTGAGGGGTTAAGTTATGCACTATTTCAGAATTTCATCTAAATTACTTTTTTTATCCCTAGTTTGCATTTTTGTGGTGTTAGGAATAGGTTTGTACAGCTTATTACAAGCCCATTCAATTTTTAAAGATGTAGATGAAGTTTATCAAACAACGGTTGTTGTCTCGCAAGTTGAGCGAGAAGCTATTAATCCCATTTATCAAATTCATCATAATTTCCTGTATTTAGTACAAGACCAATCCCCACAATCTCAGCAACTACGCCATTCTGCATTGTTTTCTTCGCTTAAGATGGTTGACAATGCTTTTCTTACTTGGCAATCGCAAACTTTCCATATTGAAGAAAAAGTTATTTTTCAAGAAGCTAGTACGGCTTGGCAATCTTATAAAGAAATTATTAGCCAATTAAATAATCAGAATAATCAATTGCAAGATGCGTCCTATCGTTCCACGCTAAAAGAATCGGGTGATAATGCATTTCAACTATTATCTTTAAAAATCAATGCTTGGCTTGCAGATAAATTAAAGGATGTTGTCCTTGTCGAACAAAACGCCCAACAGCACTATTACACGTTCTTTTCTATCACCTTTATTATTATTTTAATTGGGATACTTATTGTCAGTGTGGGAAATTGGTTTGTTGCACGCCAAATTGTCCAACCACTACACCTGATTCGTGATTATTTAGACCAATTAAAACAAGGCAAATTACCCGCACATGATATCCCCTATATCGGCACTGATGAGGTTGCTGATATTGCTCGCGCCTTACAACAGTTAAAACAAGGAATTCAATCGGCAATTCAACAAGCCCGCTTTATTGCTGCGGGAGAATGTAATAGAGAAATCAAGCTATTATCTGTTGATGATGAAATGGGTAATGCATTACAAGATATGACACTTACCCTGCGCGAAATGGTGCAATATGTTCAAAGTATCACCGCAGGCAATTATGAACACAAAATTGTTGCCGTGTCTGAACGCGACGAGTTACGCACCGCTTTAGCGCAAATGCGTCGCACCTTGCGCCAAGTTACGGATGAAAATGCCATTCAAAATTGGTTAAAAACAGGACAAACAGGACTTGCGAGCGTGGTACGTGGTGAACAAGATTTACTCATGCTCACACAAAATATTATCAATTACATAACGGGTTATGTTGAAATTCCTGTTTCAGTATTCTATGTTGCCGAACAAGAGCAACTTCGTTTATACAGCAGTTATGGCTATAAAGTCCGTCATCACAATTACACCACTTTTAAAGTGGGTGAAGGTCTGATTGGACAAGCGGCTTTAGAACGTAAAAATATTGTTTTCAGCCAATTAGCGAAAGAACATGTTTCCCTCTCCATTGTTTCAGGTTTAGGGGAATCACTGCCTATTCATGTATTTGCTGTGCCTTTATTGCATGAGGATAATTTATTAGGTGCGTTAGAGTTTGCAACGGCTCGTCCATTTACCAGCACAGAAATTAAATTTATTGAACTGGTTGCGCCAGATGTTGCTATTGCGTTGAACTCAGCAAAATCGCGCTTACGCATGAAAGAGTTACTTGATGAGTCGCAACAATTAACGCAAACCTTACAAGTTCAACAAGAAGAAGTCGCTGCCCGAGAAGAACGCATTCGCACCATTGTGGACACTGTGGTTGATGCAATTATTACCATTGATGAACGTGGTATGGTTGACTCGTTCAATAAAGCGGCAGAAAACATTTTTGGTTATCGTGCGGATGAGGTTGTTGGTCACAATATCAATATGTTAATGCCTAATCCGTATCATGATGAACATGACCGTTATTTGCACAGTTATGTCACTACCCAAAAATCTCGAATTATTGGCAGTATTCGAGAAGTTCGTGGCAAACGCAAAGATGGTTCAACCTTCCCGGCAGAATTATCTGTTAGCGAAATGTGGGTGCGCAAACAACGCTTGTTTACGGGGGTTATTCGTGACATTACCGAGCGGAAACAATCAGAAGAGGCGATAAAATTACAACAAGAAGAGCTACAAGCCAGTAATGAAGAATTGCAAACCCAACAAGAAGAACTGCGTCAAACCAATGATGAGTTGGAAAATCGTTCGAGGGAATTAGAAAGACAAAAACAGGTTATGCAAGAACAAAATACAAAACTTGCCGATAGCCAGCGCGATTTAGAACGACAAACGCGTGAACTGACCTTAGCCAGTCAATACAAATCCGAATTTCTCGCCAATATGTCACATGAACTACGCACGCCATTAAATAGTTTATTGATTTTAGCAGGATTATTGATTGAAAATAAAGACAGTAATCTTACTGAAAAACAAGTGAGTTATGCAAAAACGATTGAAAGCGCAGGACAAGATTTATTGAATTTAATCAATGAAATTTTAGACCTCGCAAAAGTAGAAGCAGGAAAATTAGAAACGAATATAGAAGAAGTGCCACTGGTGGATTTTTTGCACACGACAGAACAAAAATTTATCCATGTTGCAGAACAAAAAGGGCTGATACTGCAAACGCAACTGCTAGACCCATTGCCGCAAGTTATTCACAGCGATATACAAAGACTTAAGCAGATATTTAACAATTTGCTTTCCAATGCGTTTAAGTTTACTGCACAGGGGAGTATAACGACAAAAGCCTACCGCCCCAGTCAAGTTGAACTAGAACAAGCACAACTCTCCCAACTGTCCACAAACAGTAGCATTGCATTCAGTGTTATCGACACAGGAATTGGGGTTGCGCAAGAAAAACAAGCTATTATTTTTGAAGCTTTTCAACAGGCCGATGGTACAACTAGCCGTCGTTTTGGAGGAACGGGACTTGGTTTATCCATTTCGCGCCAATTAGCGCATTTACTGGGTGGAGAACTCACGTTACAAAGCGAAGAAAATAAAGGCAGTACCTTTACTTTATATTTACCAGAAAAGTTGACGTTACAAACAAATACGACAACGCCTTTATCTAAACCCAAACAGCTCCCACACTCAACGACTCCGACAGCCAGCTTAAATACAGAAGAGTTTTCCAATTTAGACGGTTTGCAACGTCCTCCCCAATTTCAAGATGACCGCCAACAGATTAAAGAAGGTGATAGGGTTTTATTAATCGTAGAAGATGACCGTAAATTTTCTACCATTCTCAAAGAGATTGCTGTCGAAAAGGGCTTTAAATGCTTATTAGCGGAAGATGGTAAAACCGCCCTACAACTGGCAGAAACCTATCTACCCAGCGCGATTATTTTAGATGTTGGTTTACCCTTGCTAGACGGCTGGACGGTCATGGAACGGCTAAAAGACAATGCCATCACTCGCCATATTCCTATTCACATTATGTCAGCAAGTGAACAGAGCAAAGATGCACGCAAATTAGGTGCTATTGGTTATCTGCTTAAACCTGTCAGCATGAATGAATTAAGCGACTCGTTCAAAAAAATTGAACACTTTGTTGATAAACAAATAAAAACCCTATTATTGGTAGAAGATAATCCGCAACATCAAACCAGAATTCTCGACTTGGTTGGGGAAAACAATGTCAATACAATCATTAGTCAAACGGTGGAAGAAGCCTACCAACTTCTACATCAGAAACAACCTGATTGCGTCATTATCGATGTTGATACAGATTCAGGTAATAGCTTGAAGTTATTAGAACAAATGGATAAAAATGATATTATTGTCCAAGTCCCATTAATTATTTATGCTGAACGGGAACTCACTGAAACAGAAGAATTAATAATACAAGAAGCCGCAGAATATCTCACCATAAAAGAAGTCCATTCGCCTGAACGGTTACTAGATGAAGCTACATTATTTTTGCACCAAGTAGAAACACAACTTGCACCTGAAAAACAACAAATGCTCCGTCTGGTGCATAACAAAGAGGCTATTTTAATCGGTAAAAAAGTATTGCTTGCCGATGATGATGTCCGCAATAGTTTCGCCCTAACGACTTTTTTAGAAAGTAAAGACATGGATGTTCTGATTGCTGAAAACGGCAAAGAAGCACTTGCTTTATTAGAAAAAAATCCAAATATATCATTAGTGTTAATGGATGTAATGATGCCAGAAATGGACGGCTATGAAGCCATGCAACGCATCCGCGCTCAAACCCGTTTCCGCAAACTGCCCATTATCGCGCTGACGGCCAAAGCGATGAAAGGTGATAAAGCCAAATGTATTAAGGCAGGGGCAAACGATTACCTAACCAAACCAGTGGATATGAACCGTTTATTATCATTATTGCGCGTGTGGTTGTATCAATAATTTTATAAAGCCTAGCACATTAAATTATTTAAAATCAATATAATAGGGTGGACGTTACCCAAGCAATGACTATGGGAAACTGTCGTTTTAGCAGGTGTTATGCCTTAAACACCCAAGATTAAACCCCGTTTGCGGCAAAATCTTGGGAATTATCCAATTTTTCAGAATTAACAATATGTTCGTATCTGGTCATTTAGTGAATTCTAATTTAGACCATTCTCACCCACAGAATACTGCTTTACAATTCATTTCCCTCATGGTTTCCCATAGAGCTTTCATAAAAAAAGTGCTTTAATAGCATCCATTCCCTTTTCAAAACTCAAACTAACATGCTCGAAAACACGCTAAACGCTTTAAAAAACTATATTCCTCCTGCTGATTGGAAAGGAGGAAACATTTTCTTGTTACCTGAAGATGCGATGCGTTACATTCACCAATTTATTATAGAAAACAAATTAGTGGATTGTGTTGAGCTTGGAACAGGCTTTGGCGCGACCAGTTGCGTTATTGTTGATGCCTTAGAAATTTTAAATGCGGGACACTTAACCACCATTGACCGATATTTTCACCAACCCGTCAATGTAAAAGTGTTGTTAGACCATGCAAATGTACCTGATAAACGCCTAGAAATCGTTGCCGATATACTGGGTTATAATTGGTATTTACCTGAAGTATTACGTCATCAAACCCAAGATGGAATATGTAAACCCCGATTTGATTTTTGTTTACTTGACGGTGCGCATGAATGGGAACCCGACGCGCTCGCATTTAATCTCATTGCACCGTTAATTAAGCCTAATGGTTGGGTTGCGATTGATGATTTGAATTTCTGCCTACGAATGATTCCAAATTGGCAAGAAAGTCATGGAAATCACTCTGATAAAGAATTAGATACTTACCAAATGCAGATGGTTTATGACCTTGTGGTTAAAACACACCCCGATTTTTGCGATTTTCATATTAGCCATGATGGGCGTATTGGCTGGGCGCGGAAGCGACCCACAGCGAAAAAAACCTTTTTTTCATTCTTGCGTTAAAATTTAGCCCATTGTAGAGGATTACATCATGAACGTTGATCAACAAGAACTGGCGAAATTTGGTAATCTTGCCGCTCGTTGGTGGGATGCAAACAGTGAATTCAAACCATTGCATGATATAAATCCGCTTCGCTTACAATATATTGAAGAAAAAATTGGCGGTTTTGCAGGCAAGCAAGTATTAGATGTTGGTTGTGGTGGCGGTATTCTCAGCGAGAGCATGGCAAAAAAAGGGGCGATAGTTACTGCTATTGATATGAGTGAAGCTGCATTAAGTGTTGCAAAGCTACATCTTTATGAATCTCAAGTACAAGTAACTTATCGCGCAATCACGGCTGAAGCACTTGCAGTAGAACAACCTGCACAGTTTGATGTCGTTACCTGCATGGAAATGTTAGAACATGTGCCAGCCCCTGCGTCTATCATTCAAGCCTGTCATCAGCTAGTGAAACCTAATGGCTATACTGTCTTTTCAACAATTAATCGCAATCCTAAAGCCTATCTGTTTGCGATTTTAGGGGCGGAATACCTTTTAAACTTGTTGCCTAAAGGAACGCATGATTATGCCAAGTTTATCCGTCCTGCGGAACTTGCTACTTGGGCGCGTGAAGCTGATTTAGATATACAAGGCTTTACAGGAATGAGCTATAACCCTTTGACAAAACACTATTGGCTAAACGCTGATATTTCGGTGAATTACCTTGCTTATGCCCAACGCCCTGCATAATCCTACAGGGTTATTGCCAACTGTTTTATTCGATTTAGATGGCACTGTTGTAGATACCGCGCCCGATTTAGCCTTTGCACTAAATACGGTGCTACAAGAACAAGGACATGCAACCTTGCCTTTTGAATCCGTGCGTCCATTGGTTTCACAAGGCGCGCGCGCCCTGATACAACACGGTTTTAATATGACCGTCGATAACCCCCATTTTGAACCCTTACGTCAACGATTTTTAACCCTTTACGCAGCTAACTTAGATACTTACAGTCGCTTATTTGACGGCATGGCGGAAGTGTTAAATACGCTTGAAAAATGGGATATAAAATGGGGAATTGTCACCAACAAACCCCATTTTTTAACCGTTCCCTTATTACAACGCTTAAATCTTTACAACAGGGCTGCCTGCGTGGTTAGTGGCGATACACTCCCTACCAAAAAGCCCCACCCCGCCCCTTTGCTTCATGCCTGCCAACACATGGATGTACTACCCACAACCTGCATTTATGTCGGTGATGCAGAAACGGATATACAAGCAGGACAATGTGCAGGTATGCGTACCCTACTAGCAAATTATGGGTATATTCAAGCACATGAAACCCCTGCAAATTGGGGCGCAACAGCAACACTAGATGAACCTTTAGATTTATTGGCATGGATGACTTATCAAACGGTTGAACAGGCTTTATGAATCCACAAACATACTGCAATGACAAAGTGTTACGCGCTGGGTCTAGTTTATACTACAGTTTACGCTTTATCCCCTCATCACAACGTGAAGCCTTGATTGCGCTGCACGCCTTATTCATTGAATTATCTGATGTTGTTGAGGAATGCCACGAACCACACCTTGCCCAATTAAAATTAGACTGGTGGCGCAACGAGTTAGCCGCATTAGCACAAGGCACGGCTAAACATCCTGTCTGCCTAGCCTTAAGTCAACCTATTGAACGCTATCAACTTCCTTTACATTATTTTGAAGAGTTATTAGACGGTATTGCTGATAATGTGCATCAACCTCGTTACGCGACCTTTGCTCAATTAGAAACTTACTGCAAACGCACCGCAGGTATTTTGCAATTATTATGCACCGCAACGCTAGGCTATCAACATGAAAGTACATTGAAATATGCTGAACAATTGGGTATTGCGTTACAACTAAGCTACTTTTTGCGTAATTTACACAAACATCTACAACAAGGACGGGTTTATATTCCACAAACAGAATTAGCCCAATTTGTGGTAAGCGAAGAAGCCTTATTTAACGGACAATTTTCTGACACCATGCAAGCCCTATTCGCGTTTCAAGCAACCCGTATTCGTGCTTATTTTCACAGTGCAAGTAAACATTTAGCAAAAGACGACTGCATCACCCAACGATTTGGACGAATTCGCACACGCTTGGCTTTAGCAACACTACAAGAACTTGAAACTGATGGCTATCAACTGCTGGCACATAGAATCACCTTGACACCCTTGCGAAAATTATGGTTGACATGGTGGATGCGGTAGTTTTGGGTCATTAGCGTAAAAATAAACCCGAAAATTACTTAAGTTACAGATATAAAAGAATTCCATTTCATTTTTTAAATAATGTGAATTCAACAAATCTCTACACTTTAAAACGGATAACATCGCTTACAACGTGAATATTCATGCTGTCTCTTTGTTTTTGCAAATAATTTACTAACTCGTCAATGCTGAAAATATGGCAAATACGCACGGATAATTTCTCACGATTCGCCTTTCCTAGTCTATCAATGCTAAAATTGTCTATATTAATAACCTTTTAATCTACTTAAGACAATCAATATGCTCACGATTTATAACACCCTCACCAAAGAAAAAGCCCCCTTTAAACCGATAGAAGCCAACAAAGTACGCATGTATGTCTGCGGAATGACCGTTTATGACTACTGTCATGTTGGACATGCACGGGTGATGGTAGTGTTTGACATGGTGGCGCGGTGGTTGCGGGCGTTAGAGTACGATGTTACTTATATTAGAAATATCACTGATATAGACGACAAAATTATCAATCGTGCTAATGAAAATGGTGAGGATATTTATAGCCTGACAGAACGCTTTATCCAAGCAATGTATGAAGATGCGGATGCGCTCGGTGTGTTGCGTCCTGACCATGAACCGCGTGCAACACAGTATATTGAGCATATTATTGATTTAACTCAACGGCTCATAACACAGGGTTATGCTTACACTGCTAATAACGGTGATGTGTATTATGCCGTTAATAAATTTGCTAATTATGGCAAGTTATCAGGCAAACGTATTGAAGATTTACGTGCGGGCGAGCGCGTGGATATTGATGAAGCTAAACAAGACCCTTTAGATTTTGTTTTGTGGAAAGCGGCAAAAGTTAATGAACCAAGTTGGGATTCTCCGTGGGGAAAAGGTCGCCCCGGTTGGCATATTGAATGCTCAGCAATGTCGACACACTGCTTAGGTAATCATTTTGATATTCATGGCGGTGGTATGGATTTACAGTTTCCGCATCATGAAAATGAAATTGCACAGTCAGAAGGGGCGACAGGTGAGCAATTCGTCAACGTCTGGATGCACAATGGATTTGTGCGTGTGAATGAAGAAAAAATGTCCAAATCGTTGGGCAATTTCTTCACCCTGCGAGACGTATTAAAAAAGTATCCTGCTGAAGTTATTCGCTATTTTATTTTAAACAGTCATTATCGAAGCCCATTAAATTATAGTGACCAGCAATTAGATGCAGCACATCAAGCCTTAACCCGTCTTTATACGGCTTTGCGGGGATTTAGTGGCACAGGTGCGATATTAGATAAAAACGATGCGTTTTATCACCGTTTTGCAACCGCAATGAATGATGACTTTAACACGGCGGAAGCGGTCGCGGTTTTATTTGAACTGACTCGTGAAATTAATCGTTTACGTACAGAGGATATGGAACAAGCCACACAACTTGCACAACAATTAAAACAGCTAGGTGGAGTTTTAGGTATTTTACAAGCTGACCCCGAAACATGGTTTAAAGGGGCTGTTAGTGATGGTTTAAGCAACGAAGCGGTGGAAAATTTGATTGCAGAACGTCAAGCCGTGCGTCAGGCAAAAAATTGGGCAGAATCTGACCGTATTCGAGATGTCTTGAAAGCAGAAGGAATTATTTTAGAAGATGCCGCAGGAATAACAACGTGGCGACGCGGGGCATAGGCAGCAGGAGTAGAACTCATCAGGGGCGGATTTATCCGCCCTTACGGTTTCAGAGGAGAGGCTTCAATGTTACGTTTTCGGCGATTTCGTAATCGCTTACTCACTTTTTTTGTGGGTTTATTGGTTTTAGTACAAGCCGCTTCTTTTATTGCCGTCAACGATGCCAGTATTGAAAATGCACGTTCAGTGATGAATCAATCGTTAAGCGTGGCTGCTAAGGTATTTAATCGTCTGATTGAAGAACGGGTAAAAATCCTTTTAGAAGCCGCGCGTTTACTCTCTGGCGATTTCGCCTTTAAAGCGGCTTATCACACCCACACCCACGGCACTATTTTATCCGCGACACAAAATCATCTTGCCCGTTTAGAAGGGGCTAACGTGATGATGTTAGTCTCTTTAGAGGGTAAAATCATCGCGGATACTATGCACCCTGATATAACGGATGCGCCTGTGAAATGGGGGTATTTGCTCCATGCGGCTGAAAATGACCCCTACGGTGAAGCCTCTTCTATCGTTGCGATTGATTCGCGCCCTTACCAAATGATGGTTGTGCCTTTACTAACACCCGAGTTAGAAGCATGGATTTTAATCGGCTTTGTTATTGATGATAATTTTGCAACAGATTTGAGCCGTTTACTATTAGCAGATGTTTCTATTTTACAACAAGATAGTAAGCAAGAATGGCAGACTGTTGCCAGTACATTACCTGAAACGGTTCGTAGCGTTTTGCCTAATACCTTAACTCAGCAGGTTTGGGAACAAAATCATAGTATTGTTTTAAACATGGCAGGTGCGGATTATTTTTCGTTAGCAACGCCTTTAATTAATAAGCAAAACATTTATGTTATTGCGGTTTTACAAGAATCTTTAGAAGAAGCCTTAAAACCTTATAAAACATTACGTAATGCTTTAATTATTTTATTTATTATTGGCTTATTTATTTCTATTACGGGGGTTGTATTAATTGCCCAATCCGTGACTAAACCTGTATTGACCTTGGCACAATTTGCAAGAGGTATTGAGAAAGGTGATTATAAACAACATATTTCATTACGACAAAAGGATGAAATCGGTGAACTTGCGCGCACGTTTAACAATATGGCGCGAGGTTTAGAAGAAAAAGAGAAAGTCCGCAACCTGTTGGGTAAAGTTGTTTCTACCGCGATTGCTGAAGAATTGTTAAACAGTAAAGAAATTGAATTAGGCGGTGAAGAGCGCGTTGTTACGATTTTATTTTCTGATATTCGGGGTTTTACAGCATTATGTGAAAATCGCGCGCCGAGAGATATTTTAGCACTATTAAATAAATGCTTAACTAAAATCACAGAAGCGATAGAAAGCAATCACGGGGTTGTGGATAAATATATTGGTGATGCGGTAATGGCATTGTTTGGCGCACCTGTAAAACGCACTGATTCTGCTAATTGCGCGGTACGCACGGCGTTAGCAATGTCTTCTGTTGTTAAAGAGTTAAATCAAGAGTTTGTTGCGCAAAAATTGCCAAAAATAGAGATTGGGATAGGGTTGCACACGGGGTTAGTTGTGGTAGGCAATATGGGGTCAGAAACGCGTTTGAATTATACGGCAATAGGTGATGGTGTTAATTTAGCCTCTCGTTTAGAAAGCCTGACAAAACAATATGGTGTGGCAACAATTGTTAGTGAGGCAACACGCAATCTTGTCCCTGAATTTGTTTATCGTGAATTAGACCGCGTGCGGGTAAAAGGTAAAACCGAATCCGTGAGTATTTATGAGTTAATCGGCACAACTGACAGTATAACGCCTGCTCAACGGGAAGAATTAACCCTATTTCACAACGCATTAAGTGTTTTTCGTACCCAAGAATGGGATAAATCAGTCGGTTTGTTTCTTGAGTTAACACAAATTAATCCGCAATCAAAGCTATATGCCATTTATTTACAACGGATTGAGGAATATAGACAATTACCGATAAATCCTACATGGGATGGGGTTCACACGTTTCACGAAAAATAAGATAAATAAGAAATAATAGCATTTAAAACAGGGTATTCATGTTACTTTTGCGGGTGGTCTTGTGCAGAAATAAACGTAAAAACTATCGACATTAAAAAAATTATCTTGTTGATTAAATATAATTTTAAGGAGGATATGTAATGAAAATTGGCGTTTTATTGTCAGGATGTGGCGTTTATGATGGTTCAGAAATCCATGAGGCTGTGCTAACGTTGTTAGCTTTAGACCGTTTAGGGGTAACTGTGCAATGTATCGCGCCTGATAGTGAACAATATCATGTTATTAACCACCTTAACGGCGCGGAAATGGTAGAAAAACGTAATGTGTTGGTGGAAGCCGCACGCATTGCACGCGGTCATATTCAGGCGTTGCAATTGGTGAATAGTACGGATTTAGATGGATTAATTTTAGCAGGGGGGTTTGGTGCAGCAAAAAACCTGAGTCAATGGGCATTTGCGGGTGCTGATGGTCATGTGTTGCCCGCTGTGCAACAGTTAATTGTGGAAATGGTTCAGGCGAAAAAACCGATTGCTG
Source organism: Beggiatoa leptomitoformis (assembly GCF_001305575.3). NCBI lineage: Bacteria > Pseudomonadati > Pseudomonadota > Gammaproteobacteria > Thiotrichales > Thiotrichaceae > Beggiatoa > Beggiatoa leptomitoformis. The sequence goes on along the minus strand of NZ_CP012373.2, from coordinate 981,887 downwards.
CCCTTTGTATCGCACCCGTTGTTGTTGCTAAAGCCTTACAAGGCAGTGGCATTACTACAACGTTGACGGTTGGAACAACGGAAGCAAGCTCTCCTTATGATATTGCTGGGATTAGTGCGGGGTTAAACAGTGCAGGGGCGGAGGCAGTCATGATGACAGTTGATGGTATTGTGATTGATAAAGTGAATAAAATTATTACGTCTCCGTGTTATATGATGGAGGCATCTATTGCCCAAGTCTTTATTGGCATTGAGAAAACATGCAAGGCATTGGTTGAAATGATTCGAGAAACCGCCACATAATGTTCGTCTAACACTTTTTTATTTTTAGCGGGAAAGAGTCATCATGCGTATTTTTATTGTTTTTATGAGCCTTTTGTCAGCATTATCGTATCGTGCCACGTGGGCGGATACCGTGACAGAACCGTTAGAACAACGTGTTGAGCAGTTAGAACAGCGTCTAACGGATGTAACAACACATGTAGAGCAGTTAAATCAAACAGTTAATACGCAAGTATTGGATGAGTTGCAACAGTTGAAATTGCAAGTAGAAGCGTTGTCTGCAACGTTAAAGACGGAAACCAGTAATCAGAAAACGGAGAGTTCTCCTGCTAATGAACCTTCTGGCGCGCCGTTATTGTTGGAAAATTGGTCTTATCGCCCTGAAAAAATAAAGTTTAATACGTATTATGCGATAGATGTCGCGTTAATAAATAATAGTGGTAAGGATATTGTAGAATTTGACGCGCGTTTAAATTTTCGGGATGCATTGGGTGGATATTTATATAGTATTAATTTATCAAGAAATCTTAGTATTCCCGCAGGAACAACACGTATAGACTTAGGCTCACGAGATAATAATCGCTTGGTTGGAGAGGAGCATGAGATGCGAAAAAAACAGGATAAGGATATTGTTGCGCAGTTGGTGATTCGGCGGGTTGTCTTTGCAGATGGAACGGTAGCGCGTTTTTAGGCAACACTAATGAATTTAAGATTAATCGTGTTATCCACCCGTTGGTTTATTCGGTGGTGTTATAGCTAACGCACTTTAAAATGATTATTGTAGGGTGGAATAGGCGCAAGCCGTATTCCACAACAGTGCAAGCTTTCTGCATAAACTCAGCTATTTTTGGCGTTTTATGGTGGAATACGCTACGCTATTCCACCCTACATTAACCTGAGTTCGGGATAAGAAATTCTCATTCCCACGCTGGAGCGTGGGAACGAGATAAACCAATTAAATTTATTAATTTTTCCCTATTTCTTATCCCGAACTCAGGTTACATTAAGCTGCTTTTTAAGTTGCGTTAGCTATATGAATGTGTCAGTGAATTTTAGGTGAAAGCAGTACGGATAACATCGCTTCGAGCGGTGGTATCTGTTGTTCATCTTTCTTTATCTGGTTGTAAGTAAAGCAAGTACTGAAAAAGTAAAACGGATACCACCGCTCGGAGCAGTCATATCCGTCATAATTTAAATTAAAAAACGTTGCCATTCTATGTTATCCCACGTGTTTTCTAAGTGGGTATATTCCTCTTGTAGGCGGATGTAGAGTTTTTCTACTTCGGCTAATTGTCCTTGTGCTGCCGTGCGTTCGGCATTAAAAGCAACTTCACCCAATCGTAGCGCGCCTATGCTTCTAGCACTGCCTTTGATGGAATGGGCGATGCGTTCTATATCTTTTTGTGCCTGTGCGTGTAAGGCATCTTGTAGTTTGTCCAGTTGTTTTGGTGTATCTGCACGAAAGGCTTGAACCAATTTTTCTAAAATAACGAGATTACCAATCGCGGCTCGTTTGAGTTGGTTTTCATCAAAAATAGGCAGAATATTATTTTCTACTGTTATTTTAATGGGTTTGGTAACAGATTCATCTTCGGTGGTTTTTTGTTCTAGCTGTCGTGGGGGGGCATTACTAACGGTTACTAAGGGTGTTTTAATTTTTTTGGTTGGTACGAGCGTTGTCGTATATCGTTTGAGGATTTGTTGTAACCCTTCTAGCGAAAAAGGTTTTCCTAAACAGTCATTCATACCGACTTCACGGTAGTGCATTACTTCATGCGGTTGGGTGTTAGCGGTGAGTGCAATAATGGGGGTATGTTGCGTATCGCCTTCTTGCAAGCGAATTTGTTTGGTAGCTTCTACACCGTCCATCACAGGCATTCTGATATCCATTAGAATGACATCATAATGTTTTTCTTTGCAAATTATCACGGCTTCCTTGCCATTGACAACAGATTCTACTTGATAACCTAGCTGTTCTAGCATGGTTGTTGCGACGAGGTTGTTGACTTCATTATCTTCTACAAGCAGAATTTTCCGTTGGTTTAACACAGGATTATCTCTGTTAGCCTGTGTAGAGGATGCCTGTGGTTGGGGGGGAATGGGGTGTAAGTGAATATATTTGCCGACTAAATCGGTGATACGTTCTAGGGTTATGGGTTTGGAAATATAGTCATCCATACCTGCTTTTAAACAACGTTCCGCGTCCCCTTTCATCGCGCTGGCTGTCATGGCGACAATGGTTAGGTGTTTATCTGCATATTCTAGTTCCCGAATCAAGCGAGTCGCTTCAATCCCATCCATTTCAGGCATTTGTACATCCATTAGTACAAGGTTGTAGTCGCAATCATTGTCTAATATTTTTTCTACGGCTATTTTGCCGTTAACCGCTTCAACCACTTGACAACCCAATTCTTGTAACATGTTAGTTGCAACTAGGCGATTAACATCATTATCTTCTACAAGTAATACAGTTGTTCCCATGGGAACACGAGGGGTTGATTTGTGTGGGGCTACGGTTGAATTATTTTGGGTAGAAATATTTTGAGAATTATCAATTCTAATAAAGGTTTGTGCATATTTATTTTGATAATCTGACCATAGCGCAATAAGTGTTTGTCTTAGATGTCGCATGGGAAGTGGTTTTAATAAATAAGCAGAAAAGCCTTTTTCTTGAAGAAGATGGCTGTCATATTGATAGCCCGCTGAGGAAAGTAATATCAATAAAGTGTTGTTATATTTTTCATCTTCTCTGATTTTTTCGCCGAGTAATTCACCATTCATGTCTGCCATTAAATAATCTAAAACAACCAACCAGTAGGGGTCATTTTCTAAATAGCTGTTTTCTAAGTAGGCGAGTGCGGTTTTTGCGTTATTGGTAACATCACAACGAATGGAAAAGCTTTCTAGTTGTTCTTGTAAAACTTGTTGATTAACCGCGTTATCATCCACAACTAACACGCGGGTATTTTTTAGGGAAACAGGCATTGCAATCTGTTGGCGTTGAGGTTGTTCAACAGCCGTTTTAACCAAGGGGAAGGGTATCGTTACCGTAAACATTGAGCCTTTGCCCATATCACTGATAACGCTTATTTTTCCATTCATCAGGGTTGTTAGCTGTTTTGTGATGGCAAGCCCTAAACCTGTACCACCAAATTTGCGCGTAGTAGATGTATCTGCTTGGGTGAATTTGTCAAAAATACTGTCTAATTTATCTGGTGCAATGCCTACGCCTGTGTCTTGAATTTGAAAGCGCATAATGGCTGTGTCAGCGGTTTGTTCAAGACAGTCGACATTGGCAAAAACATAGCCGCGTTGGGTAAACTTAACGGCATTACCTGTTAAATTTGTTAGGATTTGGCGTATGCGTCCTGCATCGCCAATCACATGGCGCGGTGCAGTTGGGGAGTAACGAACGATTAAATCAAAGCCTTTACTTGATGCGGTAATGGATAGTAAGCGCGCAATTTCTAGGGTTGCGGCTTCTAAGTCAAAGGGGATTGGTTCTAGGGTTAATTTGCCTGCTTCAATTTTAGAAAAGTCTAAAATATCATTAAGTAATGTTTGTAACGCATTGGTAGAATTGCGAATAATAGAGGCATATTCACGTTGTTGTACTGTTAAAGTCGTATTTAGGAGTAATTCCGTCATGCCCATTACGCCATTCATGGGGGTACGGATTTCATGGCTCATATTGGCAAGAAATTCGCTTTTTGCTCTTGTGGCTTCTTCGGCGGCTTCTTTTGCGCGGACTAGGGCTTTTTCTGTTTGTTTACGTTCGGTAATATCGCGTCCGACTGCTTGGTATTCAAAAACTTGATCGTTAGTATCATATAAAACGCGGTCTATCCAGTGTTGCCAACGAATTTCGCCATTGGGTAGAATCACGCGGTGTTCAATTTCGACGACGGGGTTTTCACGGCATAAATGATTTAAAATTTCTTCAGTTCTTGATTTATCTTCTTGAATAATCATGGGTACAAAACATTCACCCATGAGTTCATCCGCAGTTTTATCAAAATAACGACAATAGGCTTCATTCACAAAGTTAATCCGTCCGTCAGGGCGATAACGACAGATTAATTCTGTTTGGTCTTGAACAATAGCGCGATAGCGTTCTTCATTAATACGCAGGGCTTCTTCTGTGTGTTTTAAATCGCTGATGTCTGTTGCAATTTGTAAACGCACCCAGCGTCCATCAATCCAATGGATGGCACTGTCTTGTATTAAATACCATTTTTTTGTGATTGTATCTTGATACTCGGTATTGCAAACATTACCCGGTTTATCATCGTGCATCAGTAACTGATAATAATCCCGTCCTGTGTATTGGGTTTCTGTGAGTGGGAAAAAGTCTTGCCAATATAATTTGTTAAATGCATCTTGCCCGTGTTTATTGACATAAAGTAATTCATTTGTTTTTAAATCTGCAACATAAACTATTGATTGTAAACTATCTAAAACCGTTAATAATCTTTCATGAGCGGCTTTTAGGGCTTCTTCAGCACGTTTGCGCTCGGTAATATCTACAACAATGCCTATTAGTGATTCTAGCTCTCCCTGTTGATTGCGTAGGGCAGAGGCGGACAGTTCCCCCCATAAAATTTGTCCATTTTTATGAACAAATCGTTTTTCTACCCGATAATCTGTTGCCTCGCCATGTTTCATTTGTTCCAATCGATTTTCAACAGAATCACGGTCAGCAGGGGGGGATAAATCGGTGTTTTTCATCCGCCGTAATTCATCAACTGAATAGCCAAACATTTGTTCCCAGCGTTCATTACAGTCTAGGTAGTATCCGTTTTTATCGACGAGCGCGATGCCGACAGCCGCATTGCTAAAAATGGTTTGGTAGCGTTTTTCTGTGCGTTGGGCATTTTGTTTAATCGCTTGTTGGGCTAACAAGTGTTGTTGCATGAGTGGTGCTGCAATGACTTGCAACGTATCTTCTGTCTGGTAGCAAAGAATCCATGCAAATTCAATATATTTTTCGGTATTGATGTGACGCACACGGGCTTCAAAAGCAATAGAAGGCGCATGTAGGTGAACTTGTTGTAAGGCTTGTTGTATCAACAGGTAATCATCGGGATGAATACATGCAGATAGTGGCAGATTTACAACCGTTTTTCCCAATAAACGCTGTCCTATACTGTTAAGTTGAACCCATTGTCCTTGACGATTTAATGTACCCATTAATGAGTCTGGACATGTCACGATAGCCATATTATCGTTTGAGTCTGTCATGAGGTTTTGTCGTAATGGTTTTCACAAATTTTATGCAAGGGTTATGCTCAAATGCTGTTTTTTACATCTTTTCATATTGTTCAAAACATCTTGGGCAGAGTGACCATTCTTCAATTGAATCTGGCGGTGGCGGATTTTGTAATGACCGCGTAATCTTGACTGTATGTAATTGCTGGGTGTCGGTTGGCACGTCACACCATCGACAAGGTTGTGTGTGTGTTGATGTCATCTTGTTTGTCCTGTATTTTTGTGGCACACAGCATCCTACCTTAACACCATAGAACACACGCATGTATGGATGTTAAGTTCTTTTTTTGTGAGTAGAATTGTGGGTTATCAGCACCATTTTTGTGAGTGGTCTGTTGTCTTTATAAACGGTCTAATCAGACGGGTTTTAATTTTTAACGATAAGCAGATGGATAATGTCGCTTATAGTAGTAGCATGTGGTTTATGGTTCTGATTGTTTTTGATAAGCAGGTGATTCTTTCGTGATTGGTGTTATTTGTGGATTTTTCCAATCTCCTGAAATTATATATTGATAATTAATTGTTTTCTCTATTTCTGCCTCGAGTAATTTTTGCACTATCATCACCACCGCACCAACCCCTAAGCCACCAACTAATGTACCGGCAATAGGTAAGGTGTTGGAAATATGTGGCATTACTGTAACTTGCTGTTGATAGGTTTGTTTAAGTAAATCTGTTTCGCCTTTAATTTCCACTTGTGCCGCAGGTGCTTGAATCACCACTTTGTCTGTTTGTGCAATGCCCTTTTTAAAAGTAAATTCGCCAAAAATCTGATTAAAACCAAATCCTACGGCGAATACATCACTAAAATCCATGGCTAAACGGCGTGGTAATGTTTGTAAATCAAATAAGCCTAGCAATCGTCCAACACCGGGTTCCATATCCACTAAATGTCCGTCAACCAATAATAAACTGAGTTGTCCTTGCGCCGCCGCCAGCGTAAAACGCAGGGGGGTATCTTGCCATTCAGTGCGTAAATTTGCTTGTAATGTACCGCCACTGATGGGGGAATCGGTATAACCTAGCTGTTGCATTAATTGGCTAAAATCGGTGCTGTTTAAGTCAATTTGCAAGGCTGTTCGCTGTTGTTGCGCTTGGGCTTGCCATTCGCCTTCAACATGCAAACTAAAACCCGCATTCTTTGCTTCAAATAAATCTAGTATTAAACCTTGTGTGCTTGGGCGGGTAAAAAAATTAACATTACCTAAACGTACTTGTCCTAAGTGTAGATCATCTGCATGAAAAGCAATTGAAGGTAAGTCATGAGGATTTAAATGATAGTTAGGTTTTTTTGATAATTGCGGGTTTTTTGATGCGGTTGAATTGTCCGCTGTTAAATATAATTCATTAAAATCAATATTTAATTGTTTCTGGGTTTCATCCCATTTGATTTGTCCATCAATTTGTGAATTTTTGACCTGCATTTGTAATAAAGGTTTTTTATATTGTGCGTCCAATATTAACCCTGTTGTTTCATAGCCTAATCCTGATAATTGTTCAATGACTAAGTTTGTATCCAACGGTAGCGCACGTGCCATATTGCCTTGTGGGAGGGTATTTAGTAGTTCTTGCCATGCGAGTAAAGAAAATTCGGACAATTCTCCTTGTATTTGCAGTTTTTGTGTGGCGGGTAAAATTGCTTTTTCTGCACCAAAATAAATACTACCTTGTTCAATCCCTTGCTCATCTAGTTGTAGCAACGCATTAAAAATATCGCCATAACGAATCGTTAATTGATTACGTGTGGTATTAATATACAACGGCTGATTTTTACTGGCTTTTTTTGCTAATGGTGCAGGTAGTTGTACCGCTAAGCCTTTTAAATCCGATGTAATCGTAATTTGCTGTTCACTATTTGCTTTTGCCTGCACGGGTAAATCTAGGGCGGCTTGCCACGTTGTTTCCCCAGTAAACCATTGATGATAGGGTAAATCAGCAAGGCTTGAATTTAATGCACTTAGTTGTTGACGAATAAAATTGGCATCTGCTCGCCCTGACAATTGCGCTTGAATACGTTTAGGCACGGCTTGCCTATTTTCTTGAAAGGCAAGGCTAATGGGCATATCGTATAGAAACCCCTGCAATTTTTGCGCTAATAATGAATTATCATCAAAAAAAACGCTGCCTTGTAATTGTCGCAAGGTAATATTTAACCGTTTATGCGTAAAATCGGTATGCCGAAAACGCAACTCACCACGTGTGGTTGCAGGCACATTCGCAGCAAGTGGTAATTGCATATCTAGCTTAAGCCCTAACTCGCCCGCTAGCTGTAATTCATCACCTAACACTACCGTTTTATGGAGTGGGCTGTCTTGTAAAAACCGTAAACCATCTGCCACACTGCCTGACATTTCCCCCATAATTGTCAATACGGGTATTTTTGCCGCAATGTCGTCGATAATGACGGTTACTGCTTGCAATTGGCTGGTAAAAATAAGTCCTTTATTTGCAGTAATAACCATTTCGCGCCCGTGCATGGTTAATTCAGCAGAAATTTTTTCAATCGGTGGATACTGTTCACCATACTGTAAATAGGCGTTATCAATTTGCGCGCTGACGCGCCATAACGGATTTTTATCTGTAAATAGCGCGTCCCATCGTCCGCGAATATCAATCTGTGCGGACTCAATAACACCACTGACGAGGGCTTTTTTTAACCAAGCACTGGTGATGGGAACGAGTTTATCGGGAACATAACGATAGGCTTGATTAACTTGTCCTTTTTCTATCGTTAATTGTAAATCACTGCTGGGTATTTTGCTTTTTAAGGGCAAGGTAATATTGCCAATTAGCTTAACGCTTGTAAACGCATCAGCGACCCGAAAACCTGTTGTTGCCCACTGCCACGCTTCTGCCGTGCGATACCACGACCATTCCCCCTGTAATTGATTAACTACTAATCCTTGACTAAACCAATCAGTATTATGCAGAGCTAACCCTGCTTGTTGTAAGGCTAAATAACCTTGTGTTTCCGCCAGTTTAATCTGACCACGGGCATTAATTAGGCGCGGTAATGTGTTAAGCCATTGTATAGACAAATTTTTAAAATCAGTAAGCAGTACCCAGCCTAACGCAGGTGAATAATGTGCGTTGATGTCGTCTAATTCCCCTGAGAAATGGGCTTGTGCAATTGTTTGTCGTAATGGATTGTTTAATGGTAAGAAATCAAGTAATGGTGAAAGAATTGTGACGGAAAAGGGGCGAAGGTTGACATCTATTTTTTGTTGATGTTGATGTAAATAAATATTAGGTAATAACCATTTATGTTGTGTTGTTTGCAGTTGTAAGGCGTTTATTGTCAGCCGTTGTGAGGCATCGGGCGATTGGGTGAATTGCATCGCACCTTGTAAGCGAGTGCTTGTCTTTTGTGGTTGTAACGCAAAATGGACTTGAATATCGGGCAGGCGGGTTGTCTGCAATTGCATCATTCCAACAAGCGTTATATGCGTGGTGGCTAGCGGGAAACGGGGTTGTGATGGGATGGTTAATGCAAGTTGTATTTGTTGTTGCGTGTCTTGTGGGGTGAGCCGTAATGTCAGTGCGGAGAAGGTGACGGGAGGATTTGTTGCGGAGGATTCTGAAAAATTATCTACTTTTACCACGACAAATGCTTGCTGCCAAAGCCATTGCAACCAATGGGGTGAATAATCTGGGTCGTTTGTTGTGGTTGTCGCAGGTAAGGGAAATCCTGCTATAGAAAATTGCCCTGCTGTATCGCTTGTAACGGCTAGTTGTGGAATATGCAGGCGAATTTCAGCCGTGATGGCGGTTTTTTCTGTGATGGACGCCCACAGATTAAAAAACACATCAACCGATTGAATGATAAAACTTGCCTTGTTGTGGGTATTTTTTAACTGTACTTGTTCTAAATGTAAAACGGGCTGACCTTCAAGCCAGCGGGTTTCTAATTGTCCTATGGTTACAGATTGTTGTAATTGCTCAGATAACCATTGTTCTATGTCCGTTTTATAGTAAGTGCTATAGGGAAACAGTAAATAAACAATGAATATGCCAACAGCAAATAATCCGCTGATAACAAGGATGGTTTTTCTTAAAAAACAAATGAAAAATAAGCTATAGCGAAAAAACATTATGTTTTATAAAAAGGAAGGGACGATTCAGGCAATTCGCCCCTTGCAGCTTGATAGGATATTTAGGACGATTTTGGCGTTGCGGTTAATTCTAAGAATGCGTCAGCTAATCTTATTTTACCCGTTTGTTGCAATAAATCGGCAGGCGTACCCGTCGCTAACACTTTGCCTTTATGCAGGATAATAACCCGTTCTACGTCTTCTACTTCGTCAACTAAATGTGTTGCCCATAAAACGCCCATTCCGCGTTCACGACACAGTTGATGCACATAATCGACTAATCCCTTGCGTGAAGCAGGGTCTAATCCAACGGTTGCTTCATCCATCAGTAATAAACGGGGTTCGTGTAGTAAAGCGCGCGCTAATTCAACCTTACGCCGATTACCACCGCTGAGTTTAATGCAGGTAGTTTTTGTCTGTTCTGATAAGCCTAAACGATTTAATTCAGCTTGAATACGCGGTTTTGTTGCGCTACCCATACCGTGTAAGCGGGCATGAAAAATAAGATTTGCATACACGCTCATGCTTAAATCTAAGGTAGGCTGTTGAAACACAATACCCATGCCAGCTAATGCAGGAATAGCCGATTGGGAAATATCATGACCACTGATGACAATTTGTCCTGCATCAGCAGCAAATAAGCCACTCAACAACTGAAAAAGTGTACTTTTACCTGCACCGTTTAATCCCAATAAGGCAACAAACTCACCCGCTTTTAATGTAAGACTAACATCATCTAAGGCTTTGAGTGTGCCGTATGATTTTGCAACATTTTCCACCCGTAACACAGGGTCGGTGGAAACAGGCAAGGAAGCGAGTGACATCTAATTAATGCTCCTATCGGCAAATCCCTGACAGTAAGTCAGGATGAGTGGTTAGTAGTTGATTATAAATGGTTTGTAATGCGTCCATTTGCATTTCTCGCGGACGCGCAAGATTTATCGTTTGTTCTAAAATAACCCGTGCGGGGCTTGCTGATAAGAACAAAACACGGTCAGCAAGGCTTAAGGCTTCACGCAAATCATGGGTGACGAATAACACCATTGGACGCGACGTTTCCCACAATGCCAGTAACACGCTGCGTAACCGCTCTGCGGTTGGCGCATCAACAGAAATAAAGGGTTCATCCATTAACAGTAAACGCGGTTGTACAACAAAAGCACGGGCTAATGCAACTCGTCGCTGCATACCGCCTGATAATTGGGCGGGAAACTGTTGGGCATGGTCAGCTAACCCAACTGCGGCTAAATAATGTAAGGCTTGTTCACGAGATTGTTTAGATTTATCTAAAACTAACAGTAAATTGTCTAGCACAGTGAGCCAAGGCATTAACCGTGATTCTTGAAACATAAATCCCATATTTAAAGGGAAACGTTGTTGTACGGTTAGGTGTTGCTTGTCCAGTTGTAGGCTAAACGTTGCATTTTTATCTAGTCCACTAATTATATTTAATAACGTGCTTTTTCCACACCCTGATGGTCCTACTAATGCGACAAATTCGCCATCTGCAACGGATAAGTGTAAATCCGTTAAGGCGGGATGTGTCGCGTGAGGATAGGCTTTATGGGTAACGGTAACGGTAAGCATTAGGGTCGCCAGCGGGATAAATAGCGTTCTAAAGGACGCAATAGTAAGCCTTCTACCATTAGCATCACGCCGACAAAAGCAAGTGTATAAGCCAGAATACTTTGAATATCAAAAAATTGAAAATAGGTATGCAGTTGAAACCCCATGCCTTGACTACGTCCCAATAGTTCAACAACTAACACAATTTTCCAAATTAATGCCAAGCCAGAGCGCGCGGCTACTAATAAGTAGGGGTAAAGTTGTGGCAAATAGACATAGCGAAAGGTATGCACGCGAGAAACACGGAAAATATAGGCAACTTCCATTAGTTTTTTGTCAATTGCACGCGCGCCTTCCCGCACAGTAACGATAACATTAGGGACTTTATTTAATACAACTGCCATAATTGCTGCCGTTTCCGTTAATCCTAACCAAATATAACACAAGAGAATAATGACTAAGGCGGGAATATTAAGGGTTAGTACTAAGAGGTTGTCTAGTAAAGCATCTAGGCGCGGATAGTGTCCCATGAGTATGCCTAAAACCGTACCAAGTGTCATCGCAATGATAAAAATAACCATCACACGCAATAGGGTAATACTCAGATGATAAAGCAGTTCACCTTGCGTTAAGTGTGTCCAAAAACGCACCAATACTGCTAAAGGACTGGGAAATAAAGGGTCAGCTAACTGCATTGCTAGCAATTGCCAACCCAAGAGAAACCCTAATAGTGATAGTGTTCTTAACCAGTTATCTGATAACGAGATTTGCATCATCTTTAAGGTAAAGTGAACCCTTGCCAAAATGTACCCGCGCTGAGTTCATGGGTTTTACCAACGACTTCTTCCCCACCTTCTTCTGCTAATACCGCAAATGCCCGCGTTACTGCGGCTTGTTCTTCCGTGCCAAAATGGCGAGGAATACCAGCGCGATAACCTTGTTTTAAGGCTTGAAAGGTTGCATCATCTTCGGCTTGCATTAGGGGTCTAATCCGTTCCCATTCTTTGTCATCGGTTGCTAATTGCGTTTTTACTTGATAAGTCGCTGATAAAAAAGCCTTTATCGTTTCAGGTTGTTGATTTGCCCATTGTTCGTCAAAAATCCAGACTAAGAGGGGAATTGGTTTTTCAATCCCTAATGCGGGCAACACATCGGCAACATTCAACAAGGGTTGCATACCAGCCACTTCTAAACGGGTAGCAAAGTTCCAGAAATTAATAACCGCAGGCAGTTCACCCCGTAGCATGAGTTGGTTTAATAAAGGCGGCGCGCCAAAAACAGGTTCAACGACCGTATTTAAATCTTCCCCTAAGTTTTTACGGCTATAAGCACGCATCAATAACCAATTTTTATCAACCGCTCCGCCCGCAATCCCCAATTTTTTCCCACGCAAATCGGCCAATGTTTTGATATTGGCATCAGGACGGGTTAATAAATGCCCAATGGCTAAAGAGTAGGGAACTGCTGTATAAAGCCGTTGTTCTGCGCGTTGTCGAGAAACCCACAACCAGTCACCCACGACAACATCAACTGCATGACCTTGCAACGCAACCATTAATGCATTATTCGCTGCAAAAGGAACCACCTCAACGGTAACACCCGCTTGTTGTGTGAGTTGATGTGTTTGTAATACATCCATTTCCCAATTAACTGTTCCAAATTGTAAAACCCCCACACGGATGTGTGACTCAGCGGCAAATGAGGCGTAGGGAGAAATAAACAGCATAGGCAGTAAAACTGCAAGAAAACGGTATAAAAATCGCTTGGAAAAAGGAGAAAACATATATTTTAGGCTCTTTATGTGGTGGTTTAAGAAAGTAGGGTTATTATTCTCGCTTTATTGTATCCCTTATTTTCTATCTGTTCGTGATTTGTAATGTTATTAGCTGTTGGTAATTTGCATTTAATAAACCGATGAAGCCTCATAAAATAACGGCTGACCATCACGTGAATGATACAGGACAAACAAGTTTTTTTGTGTTGCACGTTCTTTTTTTCAGTGATTGTTATTTTTCTAAAAACAATGGAAACCACTTATTATAAGTCCGAGTTGATATGTATAACTTATTATTTTTAACAATACTCTATATGCTTCCCGCTCCGCGAGTTATGGCAAACTCCCCAGAAACAGAAGCAGATTATCTTATCAGGATAACCCAATTTGTAACGTGGTCACCGCAGTTTTTTTCTACTATGGCATCCCCGTTAGAAATCTGTATATTTGGCAATGCACAGTTTCAGAATCTTTTTGAAAAAATCGCTGTAGGGCGACAAGTTGAATCGCGTGCTATTGTTGTTAGGCAAGAGGCAAATATCTATAAATTAAATACTTGTCATGTTATTTATATTGATGAAAGTCAAGAACAACAGTTGACACGTATTCTGACTATTTTAAAAAACCGCAGTGTGCTAACAGTAAGCACTATTCCAAATTTCATTGATAGTGGAGGAACCATCGGTTTTACCTATCAAAATAACAAATTACTTTTTGAAATAAATCAGTTAGTTGCAAAAATGAAAGGGTTGCCTATTAGTTCTAAACTCTTAAGACAGTCTGTTCGTGTTATTGATAAATAATTTATAGTTTGGTTGTGCTAAACAGAAACGGATAACACCGCTCGAAGTGGTTATTAGGACGCATTAGTGATAGCGTAACGTACTGTTAAAAAAAGATAACTGAATGAGAAGTGAGGACTAAACGGGTACGCTAATTTTAAATTGGCTTATCCTCACTTTTCTAGCACTACCTTTTTTATTATTCAGCCAATTTTTAAAAAACATAAAAACGATAAGCCAAATAATGGCGTTGCTTGAGGTGGTGGGGATGGAGTTGCCTATGTTGTCTTTTTTACGATTTATTTCTATCAAAGAAAAATTGTTGTTAATTATCATGTTTACCAGTGGCGTTTCTTTACTGGTTGCATCAGGTTTTTTTCTTTATCGAGAAAACGAATCTGCAAAATTAGCAATGGTTCGTCATTTAACCAGTCTTGCGGATATCCTAGGGGCAAATTCCAACGCAGCAATTGTGTTTCGAAATGAAAAAGATGCTAACGAAATATTGAGTACGCTACATTCGCAAACAGACATTGTTTCTGCTTGTATTTATGATGTAGAACATAAAATTTTCGCCAAATATGACCCGCTTAATTATTGTACCCCGCAGCTAGAAATACATTTACGTCAACGTAGCTATGTTTTCTCCTCAACAGAATTAGTTCTCAGTCATCCTATTTTTATCAATAAAGAGCTTATCGGCTGGATTTATTTGCGTAATGAATTAAGTTCGATGACCAGTCAATTACATGAATATGCACTGTTTGCTTTTTTAGTATTTATTGCGGCAATGATAACCGCCTTCATTTTTTCAAGTTTATTACAAAGAATTATCTCGCGTCCTGTGTTGCACCTTGTGCGTGTCATGCAACAAGTTTCTAAAGAAAAAAACTATGCGTTACGGGCAGTACAACAAAAACCTGATGAGTTAGGCATATTAATTGACGGTTTTAACGATATGTTGGCGCAGATTCAAAAACGTGATGGTGAGTTAGAACAAGCAAAAGAGTTAGCAGAATCTGCAAGCCAAGCAAAATCGCAATTTCTGGCCACCATGAGCCACGAAATCCGTACACCCATGAATGGTGTATTAGGAATGACAGAATTATTGTTAGGTACAGGTCTCAATGAACGCCAACGCCACCTCGCAGAAACAGTACAAAATTCTGGGCAGACATTAATGAGTATTATTAATGACGTATTAGACTTTTCTAAAATAGAAGCGGGACACGTAGAACTGTACAAAAGTGAATTTAATTTACATGTCTTAGTAGAAGAAACCGTTGATTTATTTGCGGGCGCAATTTATCAGAAAAAAATTGCCCTGTGTAGCCAACTGACATGTGATGTTCCATTAATATTGTCAGGCGATGTGGTTCGATTACGGCAAATTTTATCTAATTTGGTGAATAATGCCGTTAAATTTACTGAATCTGGTGAAGTTGTTGTTATCGTGACGCAAATGGCAGAAATTGCCGAGCAAGTGTTAATTAAATTTACGGTACGTGATACAGGAATAGGCATTCCCGCACCTAAACAAACTATTTTATTTCAACCATTTACACAGGCAGATGGTTCAATGTCGCGTCGTTATGGTGGAACAGGGCTAGGCTTAGCTATCAGCAAACAACTGACGCATTTAATGAATGGTGAAATAGACGTTGAAAGCGAAGAGGGTAAAGGTTCACAATTTTGGTTTACCGCATGGCTAGACAAAGTCAATCCTACAACACCTATCCCTCCTGTAGAACCTTTACCCGCCATTAGAATTTTGATTTTAGACACAAATAGTTGTTATTGTAATATTATTTGTTATTATTTATCAGGTTGGGGTATTAAAGCGGATATTTGCACAGATGCCAGCGTCGTTTTAACGCAAATTCAAACCGCAATAGCGACAGGAAATCCTTATGCAGTGGTGATGTTAGGATTATTACCCGCAAAAACGGACAGTTTTTTACTGGCTAAACAGATTAAAAATCAATCACAAACGACACACATCATCATCATGGCAAGTATAGAGCAAATCCGCAAAGAGGATTTGCAACAAGCTAATATTTCTGCCATTTTGCATAAACCTATTCGGCAAGCCCGCTTACATCAATGTTTATTAATGGTCATTAATCAACCATTTCCCCCACAACTTGTTGAGTCAACAGAAAATACGGATAAGCAATTTAATCTGCATATTTTATTAGCCGAAGATAATTTAATAAATCAACAATATGCCCGCTTAGTGCTAGAAGATTTTGGCTGTTGTGTAGAGTTAGTTAGTGATGGCGTACAGGTATTACAACGCTTGATACATCAACACTATGATGTAATTCTGATGGATTGCCAAATGCCTAATATGGATGGCTTCGCCGCAACGAAAATCATTCGTCAACAAGGTTATATGAACACCAAAAAAACACGTGCTGTTCCAATTATTGCATTAACCGCACATGCAATGGAGGGAGACCGCGAATATTGCTTAAGTATCGGAATGGACGACTACTTAAGCAAACCTGTTAATAAACAACAATTAAAAGTTATTTTAGAACGCTGGGTAGATGATAAGTGCGAATAAATTCGCACCTAAAACCCTTTTAAAACAAAAGCCCATGCAAAATCATTTTTATCAACGTGCCTACAATTGCCCCATACGCCGCAGGTTTTAAGACGGAAGCAACGTGCGGTCCTGCAGATATTAAAATCGCAACCCCCGCAACATCAAAGGGACTGATTAGTAAACCTGCCATGCGGTTAAATTCTACAATGGTGATTGTGCCGTGTTGTAATGCGTCCGCACTAACCCCCATCATTGCCGTCCCACCTGCAATATACTTGGTAATAATCAATAAGACAGAAGCACTTGGATAGTTAAACCACGCAAAAACAGGTGCTAAAAGTGTTTCTAACCACCCCATAATTCCAATGGCTTGCAAACTATTTACCAATAATAATGCTAGAATTAACATAGGAATAGAAGCAATCGCAATTTCAAAGGCTTCTCGTCCAGCACGATTAATAACGTGTAAAACCCCTTTCACATTTGCCGCTTGTGGGTGGTTTAATGCAGGTTCTGGTGGTTCTGATTCATTGGGTAAATGACGTGCAAATACATGATACGTTACTGTGGCACTTAATAAACCTGCGATAAGTGATACGAGAATTGTTGTTCCAACATGTAAGCCTAAGGTTGCCATTGGAAAAGTGACATTCGCTTGGGCAACGGTAAACACCATTGCTAATGTTGCGGCAATATGGCGGCGCGATGTACCACTTTTATCCATCATCGCTAACGTGGCGAGTGGCGCGGCAAAACTCACAAATAGCGTTTGAATTAGCGCGAAAATACCCAATCCCGGAATACCTAATGGACGAAAAATTGGCGTAATCCAATTCACAATGCGGTCCAAAATATTTTCTGCTTCTAACAAACGCATAAGCGTCAACATAACAACCATAACGGGTAATAGAACAAATAATGCTAACTCTACGCCCGCCCTGCCTGATTTTAAAATTAATGCTGCAATTTCTTCCATAATCCACGTCTTTTGCGGTTAATTGGTGAATCTAATGAGTATCTTGATAGTTGCTTAAAACCTGTCTGAATCAGGAAAATGACGCATTCTTACTTTTTTAGTACCCCTTTATTGAAACATAACCAACATTATTTAACCTGAGTTCGGGATAAGAAATTCTCGTTCCCACGCTGGAGCGTGGGAACGAGATAAACCAATTAAATTTATTAATTTTTCCCTATTTCTTATCCCGAACTCAGGTTATTTAGAAAAATTTTATTAATGCTTAATAATCCACGCGCAAAAATAACATAAATACCGCCGCGTTGAGCAACGTTATCTGTTGCTTAATTAAAATATCAACGTACTAAATTTTTTTGAACACTGTTCAATTTTGTGCTATAGTTTGACTAAATGCGTTTTTTGTACATACTTAAATTGAACACTGTTTAATTAAAGCACAATACGTGCGATACGGAGGATATTATGTTTAGCATTTTTCGTCGGGTAAATGACATTTTAAACGCCAACGTCAACGATTTACTGGATAAAGTTGAAGACCCTGAGCGGATGATTAAACAACTGATTCGGGAAATGGAGGAGCAAATTGCCTCCGCTAAAGATGGCGTTGTTCATGCTATTGCAAGTGAAAAACAATTGTTGCGTGAACTAGAACAGCAGAAAGCCCAATCTGCCGAGTGGCAAAATAAAGCAGAAACCGCACTGCGCGCCTATAAAGAAGATTTAGCCCGTTCTGCATTACAACGGAAAACAGAAATTGATAATGTTATTCGTAATTTAGAACCCGCTTGGCAAACGGCAAAAACTACTAGTGAACGGTTAAAAAATCAACTGCGTCAATTAGAAAACAAGGTTGAAGAAACCAAACGTAAACAAGGCGCGTTAGTTGCACGCCAACGGGCAGCACAAGCCCGCCAACAAATGGGCAAAACCCTAGACCGTTTTCAACAAGGGTTAGACACACAAAGCCGTTTTGACCGCTTAGAAGACCGTATCGGCGAAATGGAAGCCTACAGCGAGGCAATGGCAGAGGTTGACGACACACAAAGCGAGTTAGATAAAGAATTCGCTAAGTTAGAATCTACTCAAGAAGTGGATACATTAATGGCAGAATTAAAAATTAAAATTCAACAAAAATAAGCCATTAAATACGTTATTCTCGCTATAAACCCTCTTCATCAATGAAGGGGGTTTATAACCAGTTTAGATTGCAACAGATAAACAACGGATAACACAGCTTTAAGCAGTGCTGTCCGTAGCAATACTAACGCACGCCATAATTGCTTTTTTTGCAAACCGTCTAATAAAAACCTTTCCCGATTGAACCGCATTCACAATGGTGAATCATCATGCAATGGCTTTGTAAATTTATCTTTATTTTCCTCTACTTTTCGCTATTACCCATACAAATTGCTATCCCATTAGGGCTGATTACCTTTTTTTGGCAATCAAGCACTAAATCAGGCGTTAATGAAAAACCGAAAACTGCGCCTGAACGACGAGAACTATTTGACTTATTAACGTTCTACTTTGAATTACGTAGCAATCATAAGCAATGGCGAGTAACGCCTGCTGAGTATCAAGACTTATTAACGAAGATTGAAGCACGTTGTAAAAGTCTTGTCCATTATCATTATATTGATGAAATAGAAAAAAATCGTCGTCTAACAGATGCTTGGCAATTATTAAGACCACAACAAACACCTTGTTGGGAGCAGCAAGCAACGCTTGAGACAGAGTCGCCCCAGACAAATACTCAGCATATTGATGATTTAATTAAGGAACTTGACAATACGCTTGCGCCTGTTACCTTACCGCCCGCCGTTACTTTGCCTGCATCGGTTGTTATTCCTAAACCCCGTGTTAATCCTGTTGTGATTAAACAAACCGTAGCAACTGTAAAACCGCGCATTGTAAAACCATTACCCTCTCCAAAAACAACTCCGACAACACCATCATTAATCAATCGGTTGCAGGTCTTTACACGTCAAATTTTATTGCCTTTCATTTGGCAAAATATCGGCTGGTTCGTTGGTGGTTTTTGTTTTGTGTCAGGTTCTGGTTTATTGGTTGCTTATACCGATGGATTTGCAAACGGGTTAGCCGTGTTGTTTTGTTTGGCATTATATACGCTCTTGATTTTATGGGGAGCTTATCAGATTCGTCGCCAGCGTCCTGAATTATTAATTTCCCATCAAGTTTTAAATTTTTTAGGGATTTTCTTAATTCCGCTAAATTTTGCCGCCGCTGTGCGTTTATTTATGACTAGTGATGGAAACTTTGCATTATTAGCCGTTGCAACACTCTGTGCTGTGGGTTTGTGGGGGGGATTTTTGTTTGCCCTAAAAATTGCAAGCGGTAGTTTAGAACGGCAGTCTTTAAAAGAATATCCACGTTTATTCTTATTTTTAGCGGGCTTACAATTTGCATTACCGTTAGTTAGTAGTATGAATTCTTGGTATTTCTTGGCAGTTTTACATATTTTGTTATTAGCGGGCTTAAGTTACGCTTTTTTACGCTTTACGCAGGGTTGGTTAAAAGCCTTATTTTTAGATGCCGATTTATTAACGTATTTTACTGTTGGCAGTTTGTTGTATGCGGCGTTGATTTCATTCGTTCATTTGACCGTTAGCAGTGGTTTAACCTTACCTGTGGGTTATGCAGGTGGTTTGTTGATGTTGGTTTGTGTGTTGTTATTTTATGTGGACAGTTGTGCGAATCGTGATGAATTTAAACAAACTATTATTAATTATTTTACGTTTTTGATTTATGCCCTGTCAGTCACTGCCATTGTGTTAAGTTACTCCAGCGCGTGGTTTATCCCGACTTTATCTTTAGCCATTGGGCTGTATGCGGCAATGGTTTGGCGGTATTTGACGTTATCGCCACTGTATTTACTGCTTGCTGCAAGCGTTGTTTGGTATTGGCAGGTGGTGTTAGTGCATTTCACCCCTGATGAACATTTTTTAGCCAGCGTACCGTTATTTGTCGCTTTGTGGCAGTTGTACCGTTTAGCCTGTCGCCGTGAGTCACCACGATTTATTGTTATCACGTATCGTACCTTATTAGTTTTATTATTCAGTGTATTGGCTTGGAGTTTGTACTACGCTCACCCTAGCGTTATCGGGTTAATCACCAGTTTGTCCGCATCGTTGTTAATTTTCTTGTTATCTAAAGGCAGAAACACTTCGCCTTATATGAAAACATTAGGGTTTATTGGTGCAGTGACTTTGAATGGCATTTATTTTCCATTATTACCCACCTTAACCGTATCTGTACAATTTACCTTACTTTTCTTGTTATTAAGCCTGATATGGACGGTTATTAGTCTTTCTAAGTGGCTTAAACCCGCTTATGCCCCCGTGTGGTTTATGCAGGCAGGCATACTTAGTGGTTTAATCAGTATTTTTATCAGCCTTAATACACACGATATTTTATTATCGTTAGCGGTTACTAGTGGATTTGCCAGTTTATTATTGAGTATTGGCTGGATTGTGCGGGTTAGGGCATTTTTTTACAGCGGGTTATTGTTTATCACGGGCGTTGTTGTGGTTAGTAAGTTGTTGTTCTTCCCACAGACGAATTTACTCGCTTTGTTGCTAGTAACATTGGTTTTGTGGTGGGTAACTTGGGGATTACAACGCTTGCAACAACGCTTGTTAGTGCATGATATTCATTTAGAGCCATTGTTATTCTTAGGGATGCCTTTAGCTCGCACAGCAGACCGTTTTACGTTATTAATTCCGCCTTGCCAAATCAGTACGATAATTTTATGGGGCGTTGGTATTTTTGGATTATTGCATTATTTGCTGTTGCCCCTTTCCATTTTATCTACAGGGAGTTTGTTACTGGTTTTAGAAGCGGTTATTACCTTATTAATGGCGGGGCAAACGCGCCAATTATGGCTTTTACCTGCGGTTTTGTTCTGGTTGGGATTAGTGCTTGTGCCGATTTTTAGTGATGTGCAACCGCTGGTTTTTTGTTTCTTCTTGGCTTGCTATGCCTTGGGCGCGTGGTTAACGGCACTCATTGGCTTACAATTTTTTCATCCACGCCTCACGCAGTTACTCTGTTGGCAAGGTGGGTACGGACAACGTGGTGGATACACACGAGCCATGCAATGGGTGTTTTATAGCACGCTGTTCTTATTGATTGGCGTGCAAGGGGCTTCTTTAAGTTACGCGCTCCTTTTTCCACACCTTGGGGATGGGGTACTAACCGCTATTTTTATACTGAGTACGCTTTATTTTGTGATTTTAGGTAGATATTATCGTTATATTGCATTGAGTTATGCTGCATTATTGACGATTACCATTAGTTTATTAAGTTTTATCGGCTTACCCACGCTATTTGCCTTAGACCTTGCGCAAGTTCTCACCATTCTGTTAGGCATTGCCGTCGCTTTAGTCGGCGTGACGTATCCATTACGCTTATCCCCTGTTTTTAGTGATTTGTATTATAAGCCTTTATATTATACAGCAACCTTATTATATGCTTATGTCTTGTTGCACGCGCTGAGTTTGTTAGTGTGGCAATTTCCAATGACTTCAATCTGGTTGGCGTATGTTTTTGGCGGTTTGGTTGTCGCGCAACTACCTATTTTTCAATGGTTAGCAAAAGATGCGCTACATTGGCGCGGTATTTTCTTACCGTTGCAATTATTGGCGATTGTGTTAGTTTTATTTCCACAAGGTAATGAATTTGCTTGGTTAATACTGCCTTTTGTTTTGTTGGGCTTGGCTTATTACGGTTTGCCTTGGTTTAACCGATTGTTTGCTTTATGGGCGATTGACCCAACCATCACATTTATGCTTAGTTTCTTTGTTCTCTTTGCATTACCTGTGGTGAATTTTTTACAAACAGGACAGATTGCATGGCAAATTATGTTGACTGTCGCCGCCTATTTTTGGTTACTGCAACAACAAAGTCATGCAGAGAATAATCGTTCTTTATTTACGCATCTTTTATTTCTTGCGTTGTTTGGTACGTTTTATAGTTTGAGTGTTACCTTGTTTGTCCTGACCGCGCCGAGTATTTTTGCCTTATGGGCATTGTTATTATTCGGATTATTACAGTTAGGCTATCGGATAAAAGAATGTGAAGTATGGTTATTTCTGACTTTAATCATGGCAATCATTAGTCTATTTTTATTGGCGGTCAGTTTGCCACAGCAATTAATTACATTTAGCATTATCAGTGGGATAGCCTTAACTATTGGTGGGCAGCAGCGTGATACAACGTGGTTTAATGTAGGGATTTTGGGGGGATTGGTCGCCTTACATCTGCTTTGGTTTTTCCTTCCTGCAACAACGTTGTGGGCAGTGTTGCCTTATTACGCGCTACAAAATGCCGTGCTGTTGTGTGTGCTACTTACACTATTTCCTATGCTAAAAGCGACGGAAGATAATTGGTTTAATCAGTTAAAACTGGAATGGTTAATTCCTTTTATAACCGCTAGCACGCTGGTTTTATGGGCTGTTGGGTTGGTTGCGAATTTACTGGTAAATCAGCCTCTTTTTGGAGTCGTTGACAGTGGAATATTATTTTTAACGGGGGGGATTTTTATCGCGCTTTGGCAAGCGTATAGGGTAGAACCAACAGAGAAGTTTATTGGCATTGTATTTTTAATAACAATTTTAGCCATTTATAGCCGTATGTCGCTTTTTGGATTTAGCTCATTAACGTTGTGGGACAGCGTTGCGTTGATGCTTGCCGCTTATGGTAGTTTATTTAGTCGTTATTTCATTCAGTTAAAAGTCTTGGATAGACTTAATCTGTTGTTGCCCTGTATTGCGCTTGTTCCCTTATTGACTGTGAGCGATTCAACCGCTATCACGTTATTATTATTTACGGGAGCAGTCTATTATTTTTTCTTGCAAAATCAGATGAAAACGGTTTTACCGCTTTATTTAGCGATGATTTTATTAAATATCGCACTTTATCTTTGGATACCTGCATTAGCACAGCAACAGCATTTAGTTCAACTATACGTACTCCCAGCGGCAATTACTGTGTTGATAATGACGTATATTCACACGCAAGAGTTAAGAACGACTATTAATCATAATTTGAGATTGCTTGCTTTAACTGTCCTTTATACCAGCGCAACAACGGATGTGTTTTTACGTCCTGAATTGAGTTTTTTTATATTGGCGTTAGGCTTAAGTATGGGCGGAATTATTTTAGGTATCGCTTTACGTACCCGTGCTTTTTTGTATGCAGGTATCGTATTTTTGATGATTAATGTGTTAGGACAACTCGTGCAGTTTTACCCAGAAGACCGTTTAAGCAAAGCCATTATTCTGATTTTATTAGGAGGTGGTATTACGGTGAGTATGATTTTCTTTAATCTGAAACGAGAAATGTTGTTGCAGAAAATTCGCATTATGCGTGCTGATTTGGCGGAGTGGCGGTAAACAGAAAGTATTTTTCTCGTCTTTAAGTGTTGAGAATCTTGATTTAGATAGTTTTTTAAAATAGATAGCACTGCTGAAAGCGGTGGTTTTTAGGGCGTGCTATAGAAATATTCCCCCGAATCCTTCCATAAATGGGGCGATTCGGGGGAATCTGCTTTGTCCTGTCTTGTTTATCACTACTGGGGCTTAAACTAAACCATGAACCGCATCAGTAAAGACTTGTCCACGGTGTTCGTAATTTTTAAACATATCTAAACTCGCACAGGCGGGCGATAACAATACAATATCCCCAGCGTCTGCTAGCTCGGCGCACTGTTTTACGGCGGCTTCTAAACTGTGTGCATGTGATAAGGGAATAATGCCTTGCAAGGCTATTTCAATTAATGGTGCATCACGTCCAATTAAAACGCAGGCTTTTAAGTGTTCATGGGCAACGGCTGCTAAGGGGCTAAAATCTGCACCCTTGCCATCGCCACCTGCAATCAAAATGATTTTTTTCGGGTT
This sequence comes from Beggiatoa leptomitoformis, assembly GCF_001305575.3. Taxonomy (NCBI): domain Bacteria; kingdom Pseudomonadati; phylum Pseudomonadota; class Gammaproteobacteria; order Thiotrichales; family Thiotrichaceae; genus Beggiatoa; species Beggiatoa leptomitoformis. The sequence goes on along the minus strand of NZ_CP012373.2, from coordinate 957,678 downwards.
TTCTAACCCTTGAATAGCCGCAATAGACGCGCCTATATTTGTTCCCTTAGAGTCGTTAAACCATTCCACTTGATTGATTGTAGTGACTAATTCGCAACGATGATGTAAGCCTTTAAAGGTTTTTAGGATGAGTATCATTGAGTCGAGCGGTAATCCTAGGACTTCGCCTAACGCTAGTGCGGCTAGTGCATTTGCACGCATAAAGGCACTTTTTAAGGCTAGCTCTGCTGTGGCTATTAACGGGATAATTTGCCCTTGTTTAACACGGACTAAATGCGCTTGTCCTTGATAGGTGGCGACGCGAAAATCACCTTTATCTGCTTGTAAGCTAAAGGTAATAATTGGTTTATCTGTAGGAGCCATTGCCATCACAATGGGGTCATCTGCGTTTAAAACGCAAGTTTCTGCATATTGATAAATACGTTGTTTCGCAACAGCATAAGCCTGCATGTCTGCATAACGGTCTAAATGGTCTGCACACACATTGAGTACAACCGCGACTTTTGGACGTAATGAATGTGTTGTTTCTAATTGAAAACTGGATAATTCTAAAACATATAAATCGGCGGCGGTACTGAGTAAATCGAGGGCAGGTTGTCCCAAATTACCACCCACTTGCACAGCGCGTCCTGCTTGTTTTGCCATTTCGCCCAGCATGGTTGTGACGGTGCTTTTTCCATTAGAACCTGTAATCCCAACAACGGGGGCGGTTACATGGCGGGCAAATAATTCAATGTCGCCAATAATGGGAACTCCCGCTTGACGCGCTAGTTGTAATGCTTCGTTTTCTAGTGAAATACCGGGGCTTATGATAATTTCTTGTGCGTTAGCGAGAATATCAGGGTCAAAATGCCCTGTTAAATAGGTTAGTTGCGGATAGGTTTGTTGTAAGGTATTAAAATAAGGCGGTTCGGCGCGATTATCCATAATATACAGTTGGATGCCTTGTTTCACCAGAAAATGAACACAAGATACGCCCGTTTTACCCATGCCCATGATGGCGGTATAAGAATTAGTTTGTGTAGGGATACTTGAAGTCGGGTTTGACATATTTATATTGAGGTGAGTGGCTAGTGTAACGTTATTATTTTGAAACAACATAAGTTTTTGTACAGCAATAATCTTTATTCACAAAATAGGTAGTTCATACAGAACTGCCTTTACAAAAGGATTTATCAGACCACTTATTAAGATAGTCTGGATAGCACTGCTTCAAGCGGTACTATCCATGATGGATTTTAAACGTTCAGACGGTGCTATTGGTTATTCATCGCCATAAACATCAAACTGAAAATATTTATCTTGTATTGTCTTATAAGTGCCATCCGCCCGAATTTTTGCAATGGCTTGATTTAATTTCTCGCGTAATTCGTTGTCACCTTTTCGCACGGCAATGCCAACGCCTTCACCAAACCATTTTGGGTCGGTAATGGGTTCACCTGTAAATTCATACGCTTTACCATCAGGTTTGTTTAAAAATCCGTCCGCTAATGGGATAGAATCCGCAAGTAATAAGTCTATACGTCCCGCTTGCAAGTCTAAATAGGCATCGTCTAGCGTGACATAACGCTTGATGTCTATTGTCGTGTCGTAATTATCTGTTAGGTATTTGTCATGCGTGGTTGCTCTTTGTACACCAACCACTTTACCTTTTATCCCTTCAGCCGTTGCTTCAATGCCTGAGTCTTTTTTCCGCACGAAACGGGCGGGCGTGTTGTAATATTTTTTAGTAAAATCAACGGATTTTTTCCGTTCTTCGGTAATAGAAACTGATGCAATAATTGCATCAAATTTTTTCGCTAATAACGCAGGAATCAAACCGTCAAAATCATTTTGGACTAGCACACATTCAACATTAATGGCATGACATAAGGCTTTTGCAATATCAATGTCAAAACCTTGCAATTCCCCTTGAGTGTCTATCAGGCTAAACGGTGGATACGCGCCTTCTACGCCAAAACGTAGTTTTTCTGCATAACTCGCTTGTGTTCCCAATAAACATAAAATTAAACAAACTGCACTGAACACTTTTTTCATGCGTAATTCTCCTTAAAAGACTTATTAATAAAGTGAATCCATCTGCCGCTTTTCCATATCATGGTCAGGCATACGGGGCCAAGCAACTAATAATGCTTTAACTAAGGTAGCCAACGGAATGGCAAAAAATACGCCCCAAAATCCCCATAAGCCACCAAATACCAACACCGAAACAATAATTGCCACAGGGTGTAAATTAACCGCTTCAGAAAATAACAACGGAACAATAATATTACCGTCAATAAATTGTATTACGGTATAGGCAGACATCGCCCAAATAAAATCGCTGTTAAATCCCCATTGTATATAAGCAACCATTACCACAGGGATTGTCACAACAACAGCACCAATGTATGGCACAATGACCGATAGACCGACCAGTACCGCTAATAAAGAGGCGTAATTCATTCCTAAAATGGCTAATGGAATATAGGTTGCGATGCCGACAATAAAGATTTCATAGACTTTACCGCGCACATAATTACCAATTTGTGCATCCATTTCTACCCATAACTGGCTAGCGGCATGGCGATTTTGTGGTAAAAAACTTAATGCCCAACGAATAATAACTTCTTTATCTTTCAATAAGAAAAAGACTAAAAAAGGCACAAGGACAGAATAAACCATTAGCATGATAACCACGCCTAACGATGCAATGGAATAAGAGAGCGCGATTTGTCCTATGCTGCGTAAACCCACACGGATGGAATTTAATAAGCTGTCCACCTGTTCGTTAGAGATAAAACCGGGGTAGCGTTGTGGTAATGCCATTAATAATTCTTGCCATTTTGTGAGTTTATTAGGTAACTCTTGAAAAAGCTGGCTTAACTGATTAGATAACAAGGGCAATAAAATGACTAAGACAAAAATCAAAAATGCCAAAAAACATGAATAAACAATGATAACCGCAGGTAAGCGGGCAACTCGCCACTGCTGTAAATTTTTTACCAATCCTTCTAATAAATAAGCAATCACGATACTCGCTAGTAATGGTGCGAGAATTTCCCCCATGGTCATCAAAACCGTCAGACTACCAACCAGCAAAATCGCTAAAAAGACGGCTTGGGGGTCAGAAAAATAGCGGTGAAACCAACGACTAAGCACTTGAACCATCGGGTTATCCTATCTGCTTATTATAATGTTCGACAAATGATTGATAGTGTTGCATAAATAAGGTCTCCAGCAGTGGGATAATCTCTTCTGCCGTGCGACCATAAACAACGTGTTGTGTCATTAATTCTGCGGTTTGCCCTAACATTTTGGTTTTATCTAACATCGCGTAACTACGTGAAAGCCGTTTAATAGCGGCAACCACCGATTCTCCTTGAGGAGGCTCAAGTAATTCAGGCAGTGGCAGGGTTAAAGGATGTTCTGCACGAACACGCGCATGAAGAAACTCAGCAAAAGCAAGGACGTTTTTCTGTTCTGCTTCAGGAAGCGTTATCAGAATATCGCTAAGGCGTTGGGCGACAGATTGTGACATAGTAACATAACCACTTTGATAAACTGATATAAACCAATTTGCAACGAGTCTTTGACCTCATTTTAACATAACTTATCTAATCGCTTGTGTGATGACTGACAACCCCATTTTGCATAAATCAATTAAAAAAGATATGCACCCGCCCTGATGATAAGAATCCGCTATTATTCTAAATGGGACTTGTTGTATGGAAAATAGCTACGAATTTATTCGCACGTACTGCGCAACAGCTCAAAATACGCGAATAAATTCATACTTACCGTCCTAAAAATACAGAGCAACCCCTATTTTATGCCCACTTTTTTCCACCACACACCACATCAATTTATGAGTTTCGACTACTTAAAAGAATGGCTTGAAACACGTCACATTACCGAAGTAGAGTGTTTAGTGCCTGATATTTCTGGTGTCGCTCGCGGCAAAATTATTCCTGCTAGCAAATTTTGCAAAGAAGAAGGAATGCGCTTGCCAGAAATCATCTTTATTCAAACGATTACAGGTGATTATCCCGAAGATGAAAGTGCTATAGACCCTGCCGAGATTGACATGATTTTACAACCCGACCCAAGCACCATTCGTTTAGTGCCATGGGCGACAGAACCAACAGCCCAAGTCATTCATGACTGTTTTTATAGAGATGGTAGCGAGGTTGATTTAGCCCCGAGAACTGTATTAAAACGGGTATTAAAACGCTATGACGAACAAGGCTGGAAACCGATAATTGCACCCGAATTAGAATTTTTTTTGGTGAAGAAAAATATCGACCCCGATTATTCCCTAGAACCACCGATAGGACGCTCAGGCAGACCAGAACGGGCTAGACAAGCCTATGGTATTGATGCAGTCAATGAGTTTGACCCTTTATTCGAGGAGATTTACGATTTTTGTGAAGCACAAGAGTTAAACATCGACACGCTTATTCATGAAGCGGGTGCTGCACAAATGGAAATCAATTTTCTTCACGGCGACCCTTTAGAGTTAGCCGACCAAGTTTTTCTCTTTAAACGCACTGTGCGCGAAGCTGCTATGCGCCATGATATTTATGCCACATTTATGGCAAAACCCATGGAAAAAGAGGCAGGTAGTGCAATGCACATTCACCAAAGCCTTGTCGATAAGGAAACAGGGGTTAATTTATTCAGTAATGATAAACCCGAAATGACGGATTTATTTTTGTCGCATATCGCGGGTTTACAAACCTATTTGCCATCAGCTATGTCGTTTCTCGCGCCTAATGTCAATTCTTACCGACGGATTGCACGCTATAACTCTGCACCCATTAATGTTCAGTGGGGTTATGACAATCGTACGGTTGGTTTACGTGTTCCTTATTCTGACCCTAAATCTCGACGCATAGAAAATCGGGTTGCAGGTGCAGATACAAATCCTTACATTGTTTTTGCCGCATCGTTAGCGTGTGGTTATTTGGGGATGATGCAAGGACTCAAACCACGTCCTGCGATTGAAGGCAGTGCTTATGATATGCCTTATGAGTTACCTAGAAATTTAGAAGAATCGCTACGTTTTCTGAGTGAACCCGAATCCATTCCTTTGCGCGAGATATTAGGCGAACGGTTTGTAAAAGCCTATCGAGCTATTAAGCTCAAGGAGTATGAAACATTTCTTGCAGTCATTAGTTCATGGGAAAGGGATTTTTTGTTATTAAATGTTTAAATCTGCTGAATATTTCCGTTTGAAAGGATGGTATTTGTATAGCAAACGGACTTTTATTTTTAAAATCAGGTTGTAAAAAAGGAGCTATCTTATACAAGGTAGCTCCTTTGGGTTTAACTGGACTGAACTAACAGATTATTGTTTGGGAATATAGGTTAAATTATAGCTAGTTGGCGCACTGATTGTGCCAACAGCTTTCATATAATTCACAAATGATTCTGCATAATCAAAGTAGGTATCGGTACGACGGTCAGCCGCTACCTTTTTCAAGGTGGTATAACCATCTCCGCCTGTTGCCATAAATGAATTTACGCCAACCCGATATAAACTTTCTGGGTTTATTACGCTATATGTCCCATCCGTTTTACTCATCACTTCTAAACTGGTGACGCGCTCGCCGTTGGCTTTGTTCATGTCAACCGTGTAATGAATCCCATAAGCGTATGGAAATGAACCGCTTGAGCCTGCATTGTCAAAATAATTGCTCAAGCCGTCTTCTATCGCTTGTTTTACTTCCGCGCCTGTCATGTCTAAGACATAAATCGTATTGCCAAACGGTAAGAGCGTGTAAGCTGTTGCAACTGTAATGTCACCTTGTGGCAGGTCAACACGGACACCCCCTGCATTTTGGAGTATCAAATCAGGGTTATAGTTGCGGGTTTTCAGTTGTTGATAAAAACCTTCAGCAACCACAGGTGCAATCATGCTACCGTGTGACAGTTCTACGCCTGAAGTGTGTTTCCCCGGTATGCGAATGTGTAATAAACTATCCGTTGCCTTACCAATAACAGATTGTTTTAGAACATTAACTTGTTCGCTAAATAGGGATAAAACACCTGCCATATCGCTATTTTCTGGCACAATTTCAGCGGTGTACTGGGTATTAATCAGTTGACTTAATTGTGTTTTCATTGCGTCAGAAACCGCAACAAAAGTGCCTGCGGCATCCGCTTGTAAGAAATTATCTCCTAACAATAGGGTTGGATTACCATCGCAATACAGCACATTGCCCGCATCATCAAAATCAACCGTCATAAAACCCACAACATAAGCATATTGCCATGCTTGCCCAATACACACTTTTTCGCCTGCGGGTGTGCGTGCAATGGTGGGATACGCACCTTCGGAACTTAAGCCTATATTGCTAAAGTTACCAAGTAATGTATGGGAATCACCCCCCAAAATAACATCTATACCTGATACTTGTTTAGCCAGTTCAATATCTTGTGTGTAGCCATAATGGGTCATGAAGATAATTTTATTAATCCCCATGCCTTCTAGTTCAGCAACCACTTGTTTTGCAGCTTCTACTTCGTTACTGAAAGTAATATCTGCACCGGGTGAAGAACTGACGAGGGTTTTTAATGTGGTAATCCCTACTAAGGCAACTTTTTGTCCATTGATTTCTTTAATTAAATAAGGTTTAACCAAGTCTTTTAAGTCAGCACTTTGGGAGACATCGATATTGGCGGATAAGGCAGGAATATTGTCGAGTTGCTTGAGGAATTGGGCAAGATTAGCATTGCCATCATCAAATTCGTGATTTCCCAGTGTTAATGCGTCAAATTTGATGGTATTTAAAGCGGCTGCATCTGCTGCACCTTTGAATAAGGAGTAGTACAAAGTACCTACTACCGCATCGCCTATGTGCAACACTAGTGGATTTTCTGCTGTTTTCCGCAGGGCATTAATTTTAGTCGCTACCCGTGCGAAACCGCCCATGTTGACCCGTGTTGTTTTGCCATTCAGATTTAAATCGATGGTTTCTTCGGTTAAGTGGGAATGGGAATCGTTGATGTGAATCAAACTAGTCCGTAGTGCAACGACAGGTGTGTCGTTAATGGTTGTAGTAATGGGTGTGCCACTTAAAACTAATGTTCCATCTTGTAAACGGTAGCCGAATGATAGTTCTAAATAGCCTGAAACCAGCCAATTCGCATCGTAAAGTAAAACATCTTGTTGCGCACTCAGGGTGAGATTAGTTTGATACGCGCTTAATGTGCTGAGTTTGCCATCCCATGTCACAATTTGGTTTTGGGCATTTAGCATAAAATAGTTAGCGGGCACAGTGGGCGAATTAGCCGCTAAAATGGGTTTATAAGCTGCGTACACCACAATATCTGCAACTTTACCCACATCGGCGGGGTCGACATAAATCCGTCCACGCACGGTTGCTTTATCCGCTAATTTTTGTCCAACAGCCTTGTCAAACGCGGTTTGTTTAACGGAAATACCACCCGCAAAACTTGTCTGTTTATCAACATGTTGCCCTTGCGCATCTGTCGCAACACCCGTGTTTAAATTGGGTAATGTAACGGCTGTTGCACTGTCGCCCAATTGGTATAAAGTTGTTGAACCACTGATTTCATTACCAATAATTAATAGGGCTTGTCCTGTGGGACTTTGTGAGGCATGAACAAATGAAAAACCTTCAGGGCCTAAATCGCCTGTATCTGCACCTGCTTCAGGGGTAACTGCAAAGTGGCGGTTATTGACATAATCAACAAATTGGGGCGCGTGTGGATTGCTGAGGTTATACACAGCTACTCCACCTAAGCGTTCAAAGCCTATGAATGCGTAAGGTTGTCCGTTTACTTCTCCAACGGCAATGGCTTCAGGTTCTACACCTTTGTCGTCACTACGGTCATCAAATTTGTTGTTGTCATGGCTGGTATTAAAAAAGTCTGGCAGTAATTCGGCGGTAAAGCGTTCAAACTGGTCGCCACTGTCGTACACTAAATTGCCGCGATTGTCCCATACAGAAAATGAACGCGCACCAAAAGCATAGAGTTCATCATAATCGCCATCGCCGTCTATATCACCTTGTGTATTGGTGATTTTTAAGCGTCCCAGTTGTTCATCGGTTTTTAAATCACTGGCATTAGGAAAGACAATGGGGTCTAACACCACTTTACTGCTGCCGATACGAACCTCTTCGCTAAAACCTGCGTAATCACGCGAATCGCCTTCGTTTGCAGTGACAATATAGGTATTACCATTGATAACAATATTCGCTAAAGAGTCAGGCATATAGCTGCCTAACACTGGCCAATTACGGATATTAATCATCCCGTCTTTATCACTGGCATCTAATCCGTAATTTGTGCCAAAACTGATAAGACCCATTTGAATTTGTGCTGTTTCTGGGTTTGCAGCAAAATCGTTATCACTTAATACGGCTAATTTTCCATCGGGTAAAACAGTTAAGCCTTCGGATTTATCACTGGGTAAATAGCCTATAGAGGGTAAATTGAGTATTTTGCGTTTGTGTACTGCTTGAATACCCACGCTAGATAATTGGTCGGGCGTATGTTGTTCTAAAGTTAAATCAGGTAATAAATTGATATTACTGGTTAATAAATTTGTTGCCCCTTTTAAATCAATTTTATACACAGGTTTAATACTGTTGGCCGTTAAATCAGAATCGCGTTCTACCACATAAAATTGACCATTGCCTGCATAGGTTGCATCACCAATTTTGTCAACTACGCTTCCACGTACCACAGGTTTTTCTAATAAATACACATACTCTGCAACGGTTTCACCCGTATCAGGATTAATGCCTAACATGCGAATAACGGTAGAAGCATTCGACGCAGCCATGTTTGGATTGGCTAAAGGTGTTTGAATAAAGGCGTAAAGAATATTTTGTTCAGTATCTAACGCAACCGCTTCAAACCCGCGATTATTTACCCGTTTACGATAAACTGCAGGTAACGTTTCTGCACCATAACGCGCTTGTCCTTCAGGGTCTGTGCCTTGTGGTACAAAACGATTCGCTAATTTGCCATCTGCTAAAAAGTGATAAATGGCAGGACGTTGTTCGTCAACCATCCAGAATGAGTTATCTACGGGATTAATCACGATACCTTCCAAATCAGCACCAAAGATATCGTAGTCTAGTTTATTATACTGTTTGCCCTCAATGGTAAACTGTCCATTACTGGGTACTTGCTCGGCGGGGGATTCATCTGCGCCTGCAATATTGGGTAATCCTGTAATGGGGGTCGTGCCGTCTTGGCGAGTTAGGGGGATTTGTTGGGTGATTTGTACGACACCCGTTTGTGGATTAACTTCAAAACGCACGACGCGGATTTGATACTGCGGAATGGTAAAAATCCGCTCTTGTACACCATCACCATCTACATCAACTAAACCTGCATCAGGTCCTCTATCGGGAATGGTGACAAACTTATAATTGCCCGTCGCACTATCTACACCTTCAAAATGTAGGCCCGAAAAACCGCCTAATTTTACCGTTTCGCCCATTGCACTGGTATTTAAATCAGGCATTTCGGGAAAGTTGAACGTTTGTAAACTGGGCGCACCTTGATTATGGTCTTTATAACCTAATGGCACGACATCCAACACTTTTGCATTGGCGATGTCTATAATTGCTAGCGCGTTAGCTTCTTGTAAACTGACATACGCGGTTTTGCTATCGGCTGTTACGGTAATATATTCAGGTTCAAGGTCTTGAGCGACATTTGCACCTTTTCCAAAAATCCGCACGCCTTTGTTTAATAATCGCTGTTTTTGCGTATTAAAAGCAGAGAAATCCGCAATTTTGGCAACGGCATTTTCCACGCCATGACTAATATCGATGATACTAACAGAGCCTTCAGGGTCAACGGTATAATCGGCGTTTGGTTCGCCTTCATTGGCAACTAATACCGTTTTACCATCGGGGCTGAAAGTTACCATATCAGGCAACGCGCCAACGGTGACGGTTTTTAGCAGTTTTAAGGTAGTGCTGTCATAAAAAGCCACGAGACCATTCGCTTGTTTATCCACGTTTTCAATGGCAACTGCAACAATCCCATTTTTCACTGCCACGCTATTTGCGCCCGCGCCTAACGCTTTCGCATCAATCGTGCTAATTTTTTGTGGGGTTGCTATGGTGTTTAAACTCAATACGTCTATTTGAGCCAGACCAGAATTCACCACAAACACTTGTTTATTCACTGAATCAAACGCGACAATCTCCGCGCCGCCCTGCGCAAATAAATTGCTTTGATAACGTCCTACTTCTGTTATCGTCATCTCGGCAAGGCTTACAGGGGCAAACGCAAGCAAACCGCTTGTGATTAACCATTGCCAAGCCTGTTTTCTCATAATGCCTTGAGTCATAAATAAATCCTACTTGATAATTGGAAAAGTGTTAAATAAACAAACTTCACTTTTTACCAATTAAACATGACAAGGCAATGACGGCGGATGGTATCTGTTTTCAAAGATTGTCTGAATCAGGATTTTCAGAATTAACGGAATTTCCAGAATTAAAAGGCAAGGAATGTTGTTTTTAAAATTCTGATGGCTGGTAATTCAGTGAATTCTGGTTTAGACAGGCTTTTTAGAATTGAAGATTGTCTGAATCAGGATTCAGACAATCTTTAAAAATAGATAACACCGTTTAAAGCGGTGTTATCCGTCTGCTCAAACAACCTCTTTTTGTTTTACCTTTTCTAATAAAGCCAATGGCAATTTGAATGTGGTATTTTCTGGCTGACCATCCATAATGCTAATCGTTTGTACACCAAACGTTTTTAGTCGGTCTAATACGCCTTGTATTAATATTTCAGGGGCAGATGCACCTGCTGTAACACCAATTTGTTGGTCGCCTGTAAACCATTCGGGGTTTAAATCGTGCGCGTCTTGAATAAGATAAGATGTTACACCTGCTTGTTCACCCGCTTCACGTAACCGATTAGAATTTGAGCTGTTTTGTGCGCCAACCACCAGTAATAAATTCACTTTTGTTGCTAATTCACGGACGGCATTTTGGCGGTTTTGGGTGGCATAGCATATATCGCTTAGTTGCGGCCCTTGAATTGTGGGAAAACGTTGGCTTAAGACGGCAATTACATCTTTGGTATCATCTACACTAAGCGTTGTTTGTGTAACGTAGGCCAGTTTTTCAGGGTCACGCACTTGTAGGGCTTGTGCTTCAGCAACGGTAGAAAGGATGTGTACAATGCCATCAATGCGTCCACGTGTACCTTCTACTTCAGGGTGTCCTGCATGTCCAATAATCACTATTTCAGCACCTTGTTGCACATAACGTTGGGCTTGTTGGTGTACTTTAGTAACCAGTGGACAGGTTGCATCAATCACTTCTAACTGGCGCAGTTCAGCATTTTTAACCACAGCTTGTGCTACGCCATGCGCGCTGAAAATACACACAGCCCCTAATGGTACTTCGTCTAAGGTTTCAACAAATACCGCGCCGCGTTGTCGTAAGTCATCTACGACATAGCGGTTGTGGACAATTTCGTGTAGTACATAAACGGGGGATGGATAAACCATCAGTGCCTGTTCTACGATTTCAATCGCGCGGACAACGCCTGCACAAAAGCCTCGTGGTTGGGCAAGAATGACATTCATGTTATTTCTCAGCTTTTGCATGGTCAGTTAAAATACCATTTTTGTATTCTACGGCTTCTTCAACACCATCTGTAATGAGTTTGCCTTTGCCGTGTCGTTTTCCATCTACAAAACCCCCTTCATAACGGTCACCTGTTGATGAGGTGTAAATGCCTTGTCCTGTGCGCTTTCCTTTGGAAAATTCGCCTTCATAGCGGTCGCCATCTGCCCAAGTTAAAATGCCTTTGCCATGACGTGTGCCGTTAATAAAGTCGCCTTCGTAGCGGTCGCCGTTTGTCCACAGGTAAGTGCCTTTACCTTCGCGACGGTTAGCTGCAAAATCGCCTTCGTAGCGGTCGCCATTTTTCCAGAGGTAAATGCCTTCTCCTTCACGAATACCATTGGTGAAGTCGCCTTGATAGCTATCTCCGTTTTTCCATGTATAAATGCCTCTGCCTGTGCGTTGACCGTCAACTATTTCACCTTCGTAGCTGTCGCCATTGGGCCAGGTGAATTTGACGATGTTGTCGTTGGTGGTTTTCGCTTCGGTAATTGGTTTATTGGCAACTGGTGGCGTGACTTTAGCAACGACAGGGGGGGGCGTTGATTTGTTGGGTTCTATCGGTTTTGTGGAGGCACTGGGGTCTTTGGTCTCTTTGGTTTCGGGGGTTTCTTTGGCGGCTGTTGTAACAGGTGGGGTTGTTGCGGCGGGTTTTTCTGCAACGGGTGCGGGTTTTACAGGGGGAACGGCTGATTTGGTGAGTTTACCTTGTCCACGTTTGCCTTCGCTAAATTCGCCTTTAAACTGGTCGCCATTTGCCCATGTGTAAGTGCCTTCTCCATCGCGTTTATCTTCAGCATAGTCGCCTTCATATTTGTCGCCATTTGCCCATGTATAAACCCCTGAGCCATCACGCTTGCCTTCGTAGAAGTCGCCTTTAAATTTGTCGCCATTTGCCCAGATATAAACGCCTGAGCCAGAGCGTTCTTTACCTTCATATTCACCATCAAAATAGTCACCATTTGCCCAAGTCACGGCTTTTTTGACAATTTCTGGGTCTGCCTCGTCGTCATTTTTATCTGCATACAGGGGCATTGATAGTGGTAAGAGTAATATCGCCCATAAAGCCCAATATCCTTTTTTACTCATGCAGATACTCCTCATTATTCTGTGATGTGTGTGTTGCCATTAAGGCGTTAAAAAAAACGTTGTCTCATTAAGTCTAAGAGTTGAAACGGGGGATGTCATCATTTTATATGTGTTGCAGTAGTTCCCGTAAATCTTTATGGTCAATAATAATATTAGCTTGTTGTTTTAAAATTGGTTTAGCGCAGAAGGCTACTTTTTTGTCGGCATAGGGAAACATGGAGGCATCATTCGCACCATCTCCGACAACGATGGTGTTGGCTTTTTCTGCCCCTAGGAGTTTTTGTAATCGTGCAAGCATGTCACCTTTTGAGGTGCTTTGCATCATTTCGCCACCAACCTTGCCTGTTAAAACATTTTCTTTATGATGTAGGAAGTTGGCAAATTCGCCATCAACGCCTAGTTGTTTTCCTAAGTATGCCGTTGCTTCGTGAAATCCGCCAGAGAGAATCACAACTTTATAGCCTTGTTGTTGTAAGCCTTGTACGGTTTCTAGTGCGCCATTCATTAGGGGAAGGTGTTGGCAAACATCGATAACTTTTGTGTAGGATGTCCCTGCAAGCATGGCAACACGTTGGGTAAGGGCTTCAAAAAAATCTAGTTTTCCTTGCATGGCTTGTTCGGTAATGTGTGCAACTGCATTTTTTTTGCCACAGGCTGCCGCAATTTCATCAATGGTTTCCCCGTCCATAAGGGTTGAATCAAAATCAAAAACACAGAGTTTCATGGTTTTTCCTAAAGGCATTATGGTGTTGTTTCTGGGGTGTGCATAACAATATTATGCCATGTTTCAGTTGCTTTACGGGGTAGGTTACGAGTCGTCATCTGTTTCTTGTAGCGCGGGTTGGTTGCCTTGCATAAGCGGGCGCATCGCGTGGAGTAGGTTTCTAAAAATTTGTTTATAGGCAAGTTCTTCGGTTGCTAGGAGTTGTTTGATGTGATGCCGTTGGGTCGGTTTGCTAAAGCAGGCAGGGCAGTTATCAAAAATAACAGGAAGTTGTGTGGCTTTGGCAAAGTCTGCGGTTTGGCGTTCACGTGCATAGATTAGCGGACGGATGACGCGAATATCGCCTGCATCATTGGTGTAATGTGCTTTCATGGTTTGTAGCCGTCCACCGTGAAAGGCGGACATTAAAAAACTTTCGGCTAAGTCGTCCAGATGTTGTGCAAGGGCAAGTACGTTGTAGCCTTCTTTGCGAGCGGTGCTGTACATTATTCCGCGTTTCATGCGGGAGCAGTAGGCGCAAAAGGAGTCGCCGCGAATATGGCGTAAGGCTTCTTCCATAATCGGTTGTTGTTGGTAAAAATAAGGGATATTTAAGTCGGCTAAATAGGTTTTTAAGGGGGATGGGTCAAAACCAGAAATCAGCGGGTCAACTGTGATAACGCCTAGGTTGAAATGAATTGGCGCGTGACGTTTGAGGTGCGCCAGAATGTGGAGGAGAGAAAGGGAGTCTTTCCCGCCCGATAAGCCTAACAAAACCCTATCATTGGCTTTAATCATGGCATAATCGCCAATCGCACGCCCAACACAGCGTAGTAATGATTTAGGGGGTTTTATCAATTGATTCATGTTTTTTGTCACTAGAATTATAGTAATAATGGCGTAGTCTTAAACAGGTTTGGGTAAGTACGCAAGGTATTTGCATTGAAATTTAGTCCGTTTTAAATAAGGGGTTTGAAACGGGGTTAATCTTTAGGGCGAAAAATATGCATTTGGTGATTTTTTTGTACAGAATGTTCGTGCTGAAATCATTGTATTATGTAAGACTACTCGTTATCTAACTATGTAGATGTTGTTTTATTCAGGAGCATAAAAAGTGGGACAATTCTTTATTTTTGCCGCGCTATTTACAGGACTCGCGTTTACGCTGATTTTGATGAGTATTAAATCAGTGCCACAAGGGAGTAATTGGACGGTTGAACGGTTTGGTAAATACATCCGCACGCTTTCCCCTGGATTAAATTTTATCATTCCCATCATTGAGAATGTATCGAAAAAATTGAGCATGATGGAACAAGTCATGGACGTGCCTTCTCAAGAAATTATCACGAAAGATAATGCGATGGTACGGGTGGATGGCGTTGCCTTCTTTCAAATTATGAATGCTTCAGAAGCGGCTTATCAAGTGCAAAATTTGATGGACGCAATTTTGAATCTCACCATGACAAACATTCGTACTGTCATGGGGTCTATGGATTTAGATGAGTTGTTGTCGAAACGGGATGAAATCAATCATCAGTTGTTACGTGTTGTGGATGAGGCGACAACGCCTTGGGGAATAAAAATTCTCCGTATTGAAATTAAAGATATTGCGCCGCCAAAGGATTTGATTGATTCTATGGCGCGACAGATGAAAGCTGAGCGTGACAAACGGGCTTCTATTTTGGAAGCGGAAGGGGAACGTCAAGCGGATATTTTAAAAGCGGAAGGGGAAAAACAATCTATTATTCTCGCTGCTGAGGGACGTAAAGAAGCCGCTTTTCGTGATGCAGAGGCGCGGGAACGGGAAGCGGAAGCGGAAGCAAAAGCAACTATGATGCTTTCACAGGCAATATCAAAGGGTAATGTACAGGCAATTAATTATTTTATTGCGCAGGATTATGTAAAAGCGTTGGGACAAATTGCTAGCGCGGACAATCAAAAAGTGATCATGATGCCGTTAGAGGCCGCTAGCGTGATTGGTTCTATTGCAGGGATTGGTGAGCTTGCCAAAGAGGCGATTAGCAAGCGTAATCCCAGTCCGACTATACCACCAGCAGGGACAAGTAGTTAAAATATCATGAGTAGTTTATATGTTAATTTTTGGTATTGGTGGATTCTCGCTATTCTTTTAAGCATCATAGAGTTGGTCGTGCCTACAACGCTATTTATTTGGTCGGCAGCCGCAGCAGTTGTAACGGGTTTTGTGGTATTAGTCTTTCCTCAAATGGGGATTGAAATACAGCTTATCCTTTTTTCTCTGTTGTCTATTTTTATTGTTTGGCTGGGGCGTTCTTTGCAGGCTAAGTATCCGACTAAAACCGACCAGCCCTTGCTTAATCAACGGGGTAGTGAGTATATAGGGCGTATTTTTTCTGTCACAGAAGCTATTAATGATGGGGTTGGTAAGGTACGAATTGGCGATGGTTATTGGCGGGTAGAAGGCTCGGATTGTCCTGTTGGTACAAAAGTAAAGGTGATAAGTGTTGATGGTGTGCGTCTGAAAGTAGAACCGCTTGTTGAAGAAAATTAGCTGCTGAATTCAAAATACAATGATTCTACTTTGGTTAAGGTAGAATCATATCAACTACGCCTATTCAATAATCATTGAGTCAAGAATATAGATATTTGACTATAATGAACAAAAAACGGGGTAATAATGCAACCCGTTTTTTATTTCTCTGATACTTCACTTTATACGTAAATAACCCATAAAAATGACAGAAATAGTCCATTCTATCGCCCCTAGAGAAGCGTGGCGATTACTTGAAGAAAACCCAAAAGCCATTTTGATTGATGTTCGTGCAGAAATGGAATATTTATGGATAGGACATCCAAAAGGGGCAATTCATATTCCTTGGATTGATGAGCCTGATTGGACAGTAAATCCTCACTTTGCCGCTGAAGTTCGCAAACTGTTGTTAGGTGGAGTAATTACTGACCATGATGATGTAGAACATCCCATTGATAGCATTCCTATTTTATTAATTTGTCGTAGCGGAAATCGCTCTTTAGAGGCCGGTAAAGAATTGGTAAGAAAAGGGTTTTCAAATGTTTATAATGTGATAGAAGGATTTGAAGGACCATTAGACCATGAGCATCATCGCAGCACCATCAGCGGTTGGCGATTTCATGGCTTACCTTGGGAACAGATTTAGATTTTTTCTTTAACCTTTTAGTGTTACACACGGTTTTTGTCTTTTTTGTCTGAATCTGTATTAACAGGCGAAAAAGACAAAAAACGCGCCCTCATTTCTTATAATTAATGGGGTTTAATTTGGATAATATTTAATCAAGAAAAATGTTTTGTCCTTTCTTCTTCATTCAACATAACTTTTTTGAATGACATAAATTCCAGAAAATAAGTGCTCATCCCCCGCTGTTCAAAGTTCCCTCCAATTCAGCTACACTCTATTTTTTAACTATTTTTCGGTTTTAGCGATAATATGCCTCTTACTAATGCTCCTTTTCCCGCTTTGCGGATGCGTAGAATGCGTCGTGATGAATTTTCTCGTCGTTTAATGCGAGAACATCACTTAACAACGGATGATTTGATTTATCCCTTATTTATCATGGAAGGACAACAACAGCGGGTTGCGATTCCCTCCATGCCTGAGCAATATCGTTTAAGTATTGATGAACTTCTTAAAGAAGCCGAACAATTAGTCCAGCTCAATATTCCTGCAATCGCCTTATTCCCTGTTATTACGCCCGATAAAAAATCATTGAATGCCGCCGAATCTTATAACCCCGACGGTTTAGTTCCGCGTGCCGTCAGGTGTTTAAAACAAGCCTTTCCTCAATTAGGTATCATCACCGATATAGCCCTAGACCCTTACACAACACATGGGCAAGACGGCTTGATTGATGCGTCAGGGTATGTCATGAATGATGAAACCACCCACGTATTGATTCAACAAGCACTGTCACATGCAGAAGCTGGTGTAGATATTGTCGCGCCCTCTGACATGATGGATGGACGCATTGGTGAAATTCGTTATGCGTTTGAATCCTCAGAATTTAAACACACACGCATCATGGCTTATTCGGCAAAATATGCGTCTAGTTTTTATGGCCCTTTTCGTGATGCCGTTGGTTCATCGGGTGCATTAGGTAAAGGAAATAAACATACCTATCAAATGGATATTGCTAATAGTGATGAAGCCTTACGTGAAGTTGCTTTAGATATACAAGAAGGTGCTGATATGGTGATGGTAAAACCCGCAATGCCTTATTTAGATATTGTTCGTCGGGTTAAAACAGAGCTGCGTGTACCTACGTTTGCGTATCAAGTCAGTGGTGAATATGCCATGTTAAAAGCGGCAGCACAAAACGGCTGGCTAGATGAACAATCAGTGATGTTGGAATCACTCATTGCTTGTAAACGAGCGGGAGCAGACGGCATTTTGACCTATTTTGCAAAGCAAGCCGCCCTTTATTTGCAACAAAAGTAATATTTTTCAAGTTAGAGGTGTGTTAGCCACACACCTTACTGATGTTAGAACTTACAAACGCAATACGCTGGGTTTATTGCGTCAGCTCCAATTGTGACTTGATATTTTTAAAGTGAAAAAATTATGTTAGCAACACAAGAAATAATGCTAAGAGAACATGCGTTGTTCCGTCATTTAAACAAAAAATTAGTTGAACGGATTTTATCCATCAGTAGCATTCGTCATCTTAAAAAGGGCGAAGTTTTATTTGTAAAAGACGAAGCGGGTGATGCACTTTATGGCGTGTTAGCAGGACGTATTCGAATCAGTAATCGTTCTTTGGAAGGGCAAGAACTGATTTTAAAAATCATGGAGAAAAGTGATATCTTCGGAGAAATTGCCCTGTTAGACGGTAGCCCACGCACAGCCGATGCAGTCGCATCAGAAGACAGTCAATTACTGATGATTCGTCATCGTGATTTTACCTTGTTGTTACAACAAGAACCGATGTTAGCATTACAAATGATAAGATTACTCTGCGAACGTGTTAGACAAAGCAATGAATATATTGAAGACCTCACTTTTTTAGACATATCTCGTCGGCTTGCAAAACACCTACTTAATGCGTCTCGAGAAGGCGAGAAAATGGATGAAGGTATTCGTTTACCGCTACTTTCACACGATGAACTCGCACAACGCTTAGGTACAACCCGTACAGAAGTGACTAAACAATTACATTATTGGCGGGACAACGGTTGGCTATTACTGGAAAAAGGACAGATAACTTTGTGTGATGCGCGAGCGTTACAAAAGTTCATTAACAGCCGTGCAGATATGTGGTAATCCAAATAGATTAAAACACTAACAGAAGAAAACGACGAAGGGGATTAGGACAACAGAAGGTTTTGCAGATAAAGATGGTGGCCAGAGTCGGAATCGAACCAACGACACGGGGATTTTCAGTCCCCTGCTCTACCGACTGAGCTATCTGGCCACACGGTTTGAAGGCACGTATTAAACACCTAATCAGTCTCTTTGTCAAGCAGTCATCATAAATAAAGCAGATATTGCCAAACGAACCGCCAGACTAACAGGTGCAATAGCGTTTGCACCTGAGTAATTAAGCATACAATATACTAATTTTTAATAAAATCCTGCCTGCATACAACCCTCTTTATCGCCTGCTAAGATAATCTTACCGCTAATACTGTGTTGAAAACTACTTGCCCACCATGCGGACAGCGGTTCGGGTAAAGGGCCACGATAAAATTCAATCCCTTCTTTGGTTAAACCAATATAATAAGGGCTGACTTTTGCTGTGTTGCGGTCTGCATAAGTTGGAATATTCGCAACTTGAAAAATGAGTCCGATGGTATCGACACTACTATTTGGAAAACGCAAGAAGCGAACCACAGGCGCGCCCGAATAATTAATACTTTTACCCTCGTTATCCACATAGCCTAAACGGCTATCAAACATCATATAGCCACTATTCCACGAATGTCCCCCGTCCACCGACAATGCAGAACGAATTGACCATTTCCAAGCAGGGCGGGTTTTAAAATCCCACCACGAATAAACCCGCTCAGGGGTTAAATCAACCTGCTCATAAAAAACCGCCATTAAATTATCAACCGCAATAATCGCAGGCATACCAAATCGTTGATAAGGCTCATTTTCTGTAACAACAACGGGGGCTGACCATGACAAGCCTAAATCATCCGAGCGTTGTAATAAAATAACTTGTTCATTTTCATAAGCATGGTCAGCCGTTGCTGACACTTCTGACGCATACGTAATGAACAAAGTTTCATTACCGCTCGCGTTATAACCGTCGTGTGAAACCCACAAACTGGGTTCATAGACACCCACATCACTCACCGTACTCCCATCATCACTTTCCCCATTGGTCAAATTCCCCATATTTTCACCAAAGGCTTGTGAACGGAATTGCCATGTTTTGCCCTTATCCGTACTTTGAATAACATCAATATGAGAATTTATCCCTTCCCACGCACGCAATGCCAATAAAATGGTTTCAGGACGACTGCCTTTTGCCTTTAAAACGGTCAAGTAAGCATTACTAAAATTCGCAGGCGGGTTATAAGCAGCAATCACCACCTCCTCCCAAACTAACAAATTTTTGTCACCCCGAAAAATAACAATGGCCTGTCCGCCTTGTCCTTGTTCATTGACAATATAGCGGTCTGCAGACATCAACACACTCCCATCAGACAACTCCGCAAAACGCGGATAATGTCCATCTACAGTGACACCCGTTGTCGTTGTGAACAAACATTCAGCAGACACAATGAGCGAAAAACATAAGCAATAACTGCTAATTAAATATTTAACACCAAAACGTAACATTTTAATTCTCGATAAAAAATTAGTAACTAGTTAGTATATAAAGTAAATTACTGTCTGTATAATTTCAAGGGAAGATAGACTAGAAAAATAAATAGTCAACCAAATTACCAACCCATTTTAAGCTACCATGCTTAAACCACCCCGTTTTCTCATTCCTCAATTTCTACAATAAGATGTGAAATAAACCGTCAATAAATCATCTGAGTTATTGCATAACTTCAAAAAAAATACTACCTTACATGAAAAATAACCTGTTAGGCATAAAAATATGCAAAGATTGATTCAAACATTTAATGATGGCAGCACTGTTGCCTTTGACAGTGGACGCTTTGATGATTGGTGCGTTTATTTACACCGTCCTGCTCAACGGCGTTATGCACCATCAGATACATACTATTTTGCAAGATTGCAAATATTAGGAAAATTATATGGTTTTCAATCTTTATATGATGATTATATAGCGATTTATGAAAAAACAAATGCACAAATTAACCCTGATGTGCTATCCCTAATATTACAATTAACAGAAAAATATCAAGTAGATAGTTTAGAAATTGCGATTTGGTTTACCGTTATTTATGCGGGTATGGTTGCTGAAGAAAATAAACAGGGGGCTATTCTCAAGAAAAGAATTAAACGCTTAGGAATGCACCAAACACTTATAGAACAAATAGCACCAAACATTGCGGCTAATTATAGTCGGGGAAAAAAATGGCGAGAATTAGATGTACTATGCAAAGAAAAGGGGTTTTAGAATGATTGATATTACCCAATTGAGATTTTTTACCACTTGTCTATTACTGGCTATCTTATCCGTTGCAAAGGCTAGCGAAATCAGTATAGACGACACTTATACAGAAATTTATAATGTACAACAAGAATTAAACATTATAAAACAATATCTTAAAATAGATAAAGAAATTATACCACCACAAGTTACCCTACAAGTTGTTCCACGCCTCACGTGGCAAAAAACCTACCAAATACTTTTCAAACTAGATCATATCCATGAAAAATATAATTTACCACGATTGAATATTCCTTCTCGAGAACCTGAAAAGGACGTATCAACAGCGGTTATTTATGAACAAGTTTGTCGTATTCGGACAGAACTATTTTTGTTAAAGCGCGTTTTTGATATAAAAACAGAAATCCCCCCACCGCCTGTTTTTACCAAAAAAACCCAGTTGGATAATTACAACGCGCTGAATCAAATACTTTATGAATTAGACGCATTCACTGGCACAAGCTTCTTACCGTCTCACGTTTTCGGGCAAGCAATGCGTATTCATTACGATATTGATGCCCTGTTGTATGCCTTAGAATTAACGGATAGTACCTTGCCACCCCCTAAAAAAGATAACGTTCTTCCAGTCGATGTTTTCAATGCAGGATTAACACTCATTAAAGAAATGCAAGAAATTCAAACCCATTTGAACATAAACAAAATAAACCTTAATATCAATGTTTATCAAAGAAACTCTATTCAACAAATTACACCGACAGAAACCTTTGGAATGACAGGTTTTGTCCTTGCGGAATTACAAGTTATTAAAGCCTATTTAGGATTAACCAATGTCATTACACCTGTTGCACAGATTTATCAAGGAAAAATCCCAGCAGATACACTACAAATTTTAGAATGGAATATTGCACGAATACGATTGATAAGTAAGGCAATTAAACAGTTGTAAAGAAAAATTGTCCGAATTGGTATTTTCGGAATTAAACCATCCGCAAAAATCGTGCAATATCTTTTAAAACAGTAATATCTGGTTTATTTCTAACATTGATAGTGACAAAATCGTAAGCTTGATTTGGCACTATCATAAACTCAAGCCGATGAGCCGCGTTTTAACTGCCTTACCCAAAAACGTTGTGGCGCAAGGGCTTCTAAAACCCGCTGCGAAAGCGGTAACGGCTCATGGTTTAACAAACTCGCTATTATTTCTGCACCAAATAAAGCCGACAATAAACCGCGCGAACCATGCGCTAGATTTACATATAAACCTTGATGATACACAGGCGCGGTATAACAAGATGCTCGTTTACCCTGTTGTAAATCTGCGTAATTTTGCATAAATAGCGCATAATCAGGTAATGCTCCAATTAATGGCAAATGGTCAAGACTGCTACAACGGACAGCACTGCGTGCAGAAACAAACGAACCAATACTGGCTGCGACATCAGGTAATACCGCCCGCAACTTAGCCAAATTCGCTTGATTATCCGCAGCCGAAATAAACGCACGACTGGCGTTCACATCATAACTTGCTCCCACAACATGCTGTGCTTGCCATGCAGGCGTTATAAAACCGTCATAACAAACAGCGGTTGCTAATGTTTGGCTCGTCATTGTTGATGCTACATAGCTCACCTGTCCGCGTACTGTTTGTAAAGGCAACGCCTGAGCATACGGTAAGGCTTGAAAACCACTCGCATTAGTAAAAATAACCGTTGGCGCGTGTGCCAATAGCTGCCCTTCGGCATCCAGCACTTGCCACCCCTCTGTTGTCCGCTGTAAATTGGCAACATAACTATTTAATTTTAATTGGACATCTGCCTGTTGGCGGGCTTTGTTTAAAAGTTGCTGACAAACGGTCGCCGTTGCAACCCAACCCGCTTGCGGGAAAAATAAACCTGCTTGTGTCAGTTCTACACCCGCTAATAATCGTGCTTGTGTTGCTGATACACACTGAACAAATGCAGGCGGGAGTTGCAAGGTTTGTACAATTTTCTCAAAACGCATTTGTGCCGTTACATCACCTGCTAACTGTAAAACCCCACAGGCTTCAAAAACAAAGGCTTGTTTATTTAACTGCTGTAAAAGATACCTTGCGTATTGATAAGCGGTAAGATAAAACTGGGTTGGTAAATCATCCCAACTTGCAGAAAGTAAAGGATATAAAATTCCTTGCCGATTGCCTGAGCCACCCAAAGCAATTTCCGCTTGCGCCTCAAGCAAGGTGCAATGCCAACCCCGTTGACTCAGTGCTTGCGCGGTTGCTGTTCCTGCTAATCCCGCGCCGATGATAACGGCATGGTGTTTATCCGTCGTTAAAGCGGGGTAGCGAAACCATGCGGGCATGGTGGATTTTGTAGATAGTATTGGTTGTTTTGGATTAGGGGCATGACCGCAAAGCATTTCCCGTTTATCCGCAAAACCCGCAACTTTATTGACGCAAAACCCGACTGCTTGCAATCCACGCCGAACTGAACCCGCAGCGGTAAAGGTGCTAAAACTGGCATCTGCTCGGCTTAAGCGTTGCATTTGCTCAAACAAGCTGGCTTGCCACATACTTGGATTTTTTGCGGGGGAAAAACCATCTAAATACCACGCATCCACCAATCCTGTTTCCGTATTGGCATATAAACTAGGCAACAATTCGTTTACATCCCCTAAACCCAGCGTTAAAACGACCCGACCATTTGCAAAAGAAAAACGATGCCAGCCATAAATTGCCAGTGGGTAAACAGCTAATAATTCATCGCGATAAGTAGTAAGACTTGTCCATTTTGCCAATGAACGGGTTATGTCAACTTGCGATAAAGGAAATTGCTCTACAGAAATAAAATGTAAAATACCGTTTGTATCAGAACACTGTTGCAAAAAAGCTTGCCATGTAGCTAAAAAATTCAAGCCTGTTCCAAATCCTGTTTCTGCAATCACAAACGGGCGAGTGGTAAAATCATGGGTTAGCCAACGTTTATATAGTTGATTATGCAATAAAAAAATAAACTCAGTTTCTGCTAATCCCCCTTGTTGTGCGTAGTAGATATCTTGAAATTGAGGGGTATAAGGATTTTCGTCCGCATCCCATTGAATAATTGCGTTGTATAATTGTTTGTTCACAGAAAGATTTTTATAATGTCCCATATTTGCTGTACAACTATCCGACTTAGCTAACGAATGAAAACACCTGAACAGACTCATATTTTATTGATTAGCAATGATGAAATAACACGACAATCAATCACTACGCTGTTGCAAAATAATCATTATCAGATTCACGCGATAGAAAAAGACCAACCTATTTTAGAACAATTTATCCAGCAATTACCTGATTTAGTTCTATTAGATATTTTACCATCGAAAGAAAACGATATAACTATTTGTAATCACATAAAATCCACTCAGAAAACAGCACATATTCCCATTATTTTGCTCATGACAGATGATGAAAATAGTGCGTTTATTCAAACAGAAATAAATTTAAATGCAGATGATTTTGTTGTAAAACCAATTAAATCATGGGAGTTATTGGCTCGCTTACAAAAACAACTGGCATCAACAATGCCATACAGGTTGCTTCAACAAATTAATCATGACCGCAAAGCCTTATTACATTTATTATGTCATGACCTTTCTACACCATTAAGCGCAATTGTTTCATTATTAAGTGTAAATCTTTCTTATGACATGTTTATGCGTATGCAGCATGTTTTATTTACCGCCGCACAAAATGGATTGCAGTTAATTGATAATGTAAGAGAAATTCGTGAGTTGCAAGAAAGAGAAGTTCATCTATCGGCTGTTTCTGTAAAAGAAGCCATTAAAACCGCGATGTTTTTACAACAAGCTAATTTAAATCAGAAAAAAATTACTCTTGATTTACAGGTTGATGAGCATTTATATGTTATGGTTGAAAATTTTTCTTTTACAAAACAGGTTATAAATTACATATTAAACAATGCAATTAAATTTTCTTACCCTAATACGCAAATCGTGATTCAGGCCTATTCACTCAATGATTATATTGTTGCATTAAACATTCATGACTATGGGATGGGGATGTCAGAAAAACTTTGCCAACATCTTTTTGATTTGAGCAAAACCACTACACGAGCGGGAACAGCAGGAGAAGTTGGGGCAGGTTGCGCTTTGCCGTTGGTTGCACGACTGATTAATGCTTATGGGGGAACGGTTCATATTCAGTCGCAAGTGAATACACAACAAGACAAAAATGGTGGAACAACTGTCAGTTTACAACTTGTAAAAGCTGTATAGCATTGTTTAAAAAAGAATTAATCTATTTGGTGTTTTTAACTTTACATCTAAGTTTGCAAATCGTCTTGTTGCGTAATTGCCAATAACGCCTGCCAATCTTCTGCATGAACAATTTCAGTTTTATCGTCGTTAATAATAACGATGACTCCTTCCATTGTAGGTTCAGGCAACAAACGAATAAAATCTTGTGCCAATCCTAATGTATCAAATACAACGTGTTTATTACCCGCTTCGCATACAGGGCGAGCAACTTTGTCGGCTTGAGCAATGTGCCAGAGGGAAAAGGTCATTTTTGGGTTATAGCGCGAGGATTATGAGTATTTGAGCCTGAAATTTTCAGCTATTTCAACAATTTTTGTCACAACATTGTTATTTCTAGCTTGTTCATGCGCATCAGGCTGAAGCATCATGATTAATCATAGCCAGTCTTTATAATCCACTGATGATAAAAAATATAGAGATTATTTGTTCTATCATGCTATCTATGCAGTGTTTTTTATCACATGTTTTACGAGGGGCGAACTTGTCGCCCCGATAATCTTAGCTTGCGTAAAATGATTCTAACGCATGATAAAAACGTTGTTCTAATTTGAGCGCGTCATCGCCCGCCGTTGCACCGCTTAAGTGCCATGCGCGTTCAATTTCTTGCACTTCTGCGAATTTATCTGTACGTGCTTGTGCTTCACCACTCATTACTTGTGATAAACGTGCAACTTGATACGCCATACGTGCTTCTGCGGCTTCAGGTGGAGAAGGCACACCTGCCAAAATTTCTAGGCGCAAACATAAAACAGATTGCGCTTGCAAAACGGCTGGGTTATAAACTTGTTCACCTGTTTTAACCATGTCGTTAGCAGTTGCAAAACGAATCGTAATAGATTGCTCTAACTGCATATTTTCCAGTGTTGCTAATGCAGCCCATTGGTTTTGTGCATCGGCAATCTGGCTGTCTATATCAATAATTTCCGCACGTTCCAGTTGAATACACAAGGCAGCTTTTTGCCGTAACAGTTGTAATTGCGCCCGTTTTTCTAAGACTAAATGGGCTTGATATTTCTGTTCCAGTTGTTTGCAAACTTTTTTGTAGCGGTCATCTAGGGTATCTTTCTGTTTTTTCGGCACTTCACCAACATCATGCCATTCTTTTTGCAGTTTTTTCAGTTGTCCGACTGCGTCTTTAAATGCTTCCCCATCTAGTTGGGTGAGGGCTTCAATTTTTTCACAGACAGCTACTTTCGCGTCGTAATGGGTTTGTAGTTCTTTCTTAAACGCATCTTGTTTTTCTTTGCGTCGTTCAAACACTATATCGCAAGCACTGCGGAAAGCTTTCCATAGTTGTCGTTCTCTGCCACGCGAGCCGGGAACGCTTACATGCCATTCTGCTTGTAGGCCTTTGACTTCATTAATGGCTTTTTCCACATCATCATAAGTTTGTGTGGCTTTGACTTTCTCAATCAGTTGTTCACGTTGTTTTTGATTGTCTTTACGCTCTTCGTCGAGATATTTCTCGATATTACCCATCATTTTTTCATAGCGGGTAGAGATGATTTTGCGGGCTTTGCGATTCGTCGGCCCTAATTGTCGCCATGCTTTGTCTATGTCACGAATGGTGTTGTAAATCTGTTTCCAGTCGGGATTGTGCCAATCTATTTGGGCGGCAAATGTTTCTAACTGGTCGCATAAGGTTTGTTTCTGTTGATAATTCTTTTCTCGTTCTTTCGCTTGTACTTCAAAATGTTCTTGGCAAGGTTTATAAGCGGTATTGCAGGCTTTATTAAACCGTTCCCACAGGGCTTGTGGATAGCCATGTGTCCCTAAACTTTTCCATTTTGCTTGGGCTTCACGAATGAGACGCGCTGTTACTTCTGGGTCATCATCAGGATTAATTGCCAGTTCTTCCATTTCTGCGCATAACTGTTCTCGCTCAACATTGTCGCCCCAACGTTCCCAGCTGTGGAGTTCACGAATTTTGGCAGAAATACCATGTAGCCGCGCTTCTAAATTTTTGTTGCGATTGAGCAATCCGGGATGTTGTTGAGCAAGGTCTTTTGCTTGTTGCTCTAGGGGCATTGCGGTGTGCAATTCGCCTGTTTCTAAAGCGGTTTCAATATCTTTAAGAATTTGCTTCAGCGTTTTTACGGCTTGCTCACGGTGTTCGTTCTGTTCTTCCATAGAGGTTTTTAACGCTTTGACAGTGTCATTGAAACGAATGTTGAGGGTTTTCAACAATTCTGGCTTGTTTTCGGGTTGGGTAACAGCTTCCCACGCGCTTTCTAATTCTTTTGTATGTTGGGCTTTTTGTGTGTCTTGTTGGTTCTTTAACAAGTTTTCGGCGCGACGCAAAATGCGTTCAAGTGCTTGGGTAACGCTGTGGAATGTTTGTGCAGTTTGCTGATATTTTTGGGCGGTTGTCAAGGCTTGTTTAAAGCGATTTTGCCACTGTTCTTCTTCTGCTTGGGGTAAACTGGTGATAGCATCCCATTGCATTTGTAGGCTGTCTAACGTTTGTGTGACATCCGTTGTTGCTGGGTCGGCTTCTAGGCTTGTAAGCAGGGCAACCAGTTGGTCATACAGGGTTTGTTTGACCTCGCGTAGTGGAATAAAGGCGGCTTCGCGTTCACGCAGTTCGGCTTGAGTTTGTTGGTAACTTTGAAAATTTTTTGTAAAGAGTTGTTCGGCTTGTTGGTAGCGGTTTATGTATGTTGGTTCTGCTTCGGTTGCAATGGTTGTCCAATCTACTTGTAAGCGTTTAAATTCTGTGTCATTGGGTTGTTCCCACGCTTTCGCTTTGAGCAGGAGTTCTAAACGGCTACAAATACGCTCGGCTTCCGCTTTAATTTTGGCAGGGCGTTCGCTGGCTTCTATTAGGACATCCAGACGTTCTCGCATGAGTTGACTGATTTTTTTATCTTTATTTCGCAGTGCTTTAAAGACACGTTCTAAGGTGGATTTTTGTGTGATTTTTTCTGCGGCAGTTGTTCTGACTTGATTGTCTGGGTCTTCAATTGCGAGGTCTCCACAGAGGCTTTCGCGGGTAACTTTGTTTAAAGCAGCTAGCCGCAATTCGGCTTCTTTACCTGTGCGGGCAAGCTGTTCTAGTAGGTTACTATCATTGAGTTGTGTTACCCATTGTAGGCGTGTAGGTAGGTCTATGCCTTCTTTACGTCCGCTTAGAAAATCTTTAAACCGTTGGCTGACAAATTCTTTAACTTCTTTGTCGGTATCGGTTTGGGCTATTTCATTGAGTAGGGTTAGGTCTTTTAATTTGCGAACAGCGGTAAGACGCACAAGAGGGGATTCGTCTTTACGTGCGATGTCGCTAATCAGCGTCAAATCAGTTAGGTCTTCAACAGCTTGTTTTCGAACCTCTGGGTTACGATGCTGCCATTTGGGTTTGATAATCTTGTCAAGAATCATGATATCCCGCGATATGTCGTTTGAGAAACGAGTAGGGTAAGTCTGAATGTAGGTTGTCATGTTCAACACATGACGGTTGGTACTCACTGAGAAGTTACAGCAGATTATTGGCTAATCTTGGCTTATTCTACCTGAATAGTATTGTAAATTGCACATCTAAGCCACAAGAACGGATAATTCTTATTGCTAAGAAAATGATATAGTCAACACTGTGCTTGTACATTATTTTTGGGTGAAAATTTACTGCTTGTGTACTTTGTTTTTGCGAATTTCATACGCTATCTTATTCGAGAATCAGTGATGATTTACTGATGAATAATCACCTTATAAATGTTTATGTTGGTGTTTATTATGACGGTTGGCGTTTTTTGGCGTGTTTAGTCATGAAGTTTCTGGGTTTAATCTATGTAAATTAATGCAGTATAAAGTTGTTACATCGAATGCACATTATCTGAACAGAAGAGAGGCAAACATTTATGGGTCGTTATGATGACGATTATGAAGGTTATGAGGATGATTCCGATGAATACGGGTCTGGGTTATACGTTTGTGATGAATGTGGTTTTCGGTTAGAAGCAGAAGCAGGTGAAGATATTGAATGCCCTGAATGCGGTTATCCGATGACGGAACAATAGACCGTTTGTAAAAGATGGATTCCCTTGTTTCAAACGGTGTTATCTGTCGTCTTTCCTTGCTTTTATAGGCGGTCTCATAGACGTTACTGCGGTTTAAGTCCCTATTAATCGTATCGAAAAAGATGTTATCTCTATGATGGGGTAACATCTTTTGCGTTAATAATTGACATAAAAGTTAATAATACAACGAAAAAATATTATACAATTCAATCTCCGTTACTTTGCGTAACAAACCTGTAATAATTTCTTAGCGTGGCGTGAAAGTGCGTAATACATGACGCAATTTAATCAACAACCACCCACAGCCTGATTGACGACTGCATGATGATTATGAAAAACACAATTTCCTTATTAGAACAAATCGACACCCCCGCTCAGTTGCGCACGCTATCAGAGGAGCAACTCCCTTTGTTAGCAGATGAATTGCGTGAATTTTTGATTAATACTGTCAGTCGCATCGGCGGGCATTTTTCCTCTAATCTCGGCACAGTAGAACTCACGATAGCATTACATTATGTTTTTAATACCCCTGATGACCGTGTGGTTTGGGATGTAGGACATCAAAGTTATCCCCATAAAATTTTAACGGGACGACGCGATAAAATGCACACGATTCGCCAACTCAATGGTTTATCAGGATTCCCCAAACGAACAGAAAGCGAATACGATACATTTGGTGTAGGACATTCCAGCACGTCTATTAGTGCTGCTTTAGGAATGGCAATTGCCGCTAAATTAGCAGGCGTTAATCGTAAAGTAATGGCTATCATAGGCGATGGCGCACTGACTGCGGGGATGGCATTTGAAGCGTTAGAACATGCGGGCGATGTGGATGCCAATTTATTAGTTATTTTAAACGATAACGATATGTCGATTTCACCCAATGTGGGTGGCTTATCAAATTATTTGGCTAAAATATTGTCTAGCCGATTCTATACGTCTGTACGCGAAGGTAGTAAACAGTTATTACAGCGGATGCCTACTGTCCGTGAACTCGCTAGGCGTGCGGAGGAACACGTTAAGGGAATGGTTATTCCGGGTACTTTGTTTGAAGAACTGGGTTTTAACTATATAGGCCCAATTGATGGACATGATTTGTCTGCCTTAATCCCCACATTACGTAATATGAAAGCCTTAGATGGCCCTCAATTCCTTCATGTTGTTACTAAAAAAGGCAAAGGTTATCCCATTGCAGAAGATAATCCATGTACTTATCACGGTGTCACTGCGTTTGACCCGAAAACAGGGAAAATGGCGAAAAAATCCGCCAGCGCGCCCAGTTATACCCAAATTTTTGGGCAATGGCTGTGTGACATGGCAACACAAGATAACAAACTTGTTGGTATTACCCCCGCTATGCGTGAAGGCTCAGGTTTAGTCGACTTCTCAGAAAAATTTCCCGACCGTTACTTTGATGTCAGTATTGCAGAACAACATAGCGTTACCCTTGCAGCAGGGCTTGCGTGTGAAGGCTATAAACCTGTTGTGGCGATTTACTCCACCTTTTTACAACGGGCTTACGACCAACTATTACACGATGTCGCCTTACAAAAACTCCCCGTTCTTTTCGCCATAGACCGCGCAGGCCTAGTCGGTGCAGATGGTGCAACCCATGCAGGCACATTTGATATTGCCTTTATGCGCTGTATCCCCAACATGGTGATTATGACCCCTGCCGATGAAAATGAATGTCGACAAATGCTTACCACTGGTTTTTTACACCAAGAAGCGCCTTGTGCTGTTCGTTATCCGCGTGGTAACGGTATCGGTATCAGTGTTGACCAAGCACTCACTGCACTCCCTATCGGTAAAGCAGAATTACGTCGCCAAGGACACAAAGTTGCACTACTCGTCTTTGGTACACTACTGCAAGTCGCCGCCGAAGCCGCAGAACAACTAGATGCAACGGTTGTTAATATGCGCTTTGTAAAACCGCTAGATAACGACATGATTTTAAACATTGCCCAACAACACGATTTAATCGTCACCATTGAAGAAGGCTGTATTATGGGGGGGGCAGGCAGTGCCGTGAGTGAATATTTACATACGCAAGCCATTGTTATTCCAGTCTTACAACTAGGCTTACCCGACAGCTTCCTTGAACATGGCACACAAGCCCAAATGTTAGCTGATTGTGGACTGGATGTAGTGGGCATTGTGCGCTCTGTCACACGCCGTCTTAGCCTCATTCAACCCGCGAATTATTTAACCAATGTCAGTGTTGTTGGGAAAAGTAAATAACAGACCGGTGCGAAAGTATTCGCACCCCTCATTAAAATACACAAGATATTGAAACAGCCCGCCATGACAACAATAAAAATACCTTATTCCCTCCCTATATAAATTGACTTGCATGAACAAACCGCTTACTTCGATTCCCGACTTATCTATTCCTGACACACAACGCTATAAAGACACGCGCCAATTAGTCATCAACAAAGTCGGCATAAAATCCATTCGCCATCCCATTTGCATCAGCGACCGCGCAAAACGTAGCCAGCCGACAATTGCAACCTTTAATATGTACGTTATGCTGTCTGCGGATAACAAAGGCACGCACATGTCACGGTTTGTTAAACTACTTAACGAATTAGAAACGCCGCTCAGTGTGGAAACCTTCCCTACACTTTTGGCAGAAATGACAAAGCGCTTAGAGGCAGAACAAGGATTTATAGAAACCCAATTTACCTACTTTGTGAACAAAGCCGCACCCATCACAGGCGTGAAAAGTTTACTTGACTACACCGTGACACTCACCGGTGATTATCAAAACGGCATTACCACACAAACCACGCAAGTGCTTGTCCCTGTTACAAGTTTATGTCCTTGTTCTAAAGAGATTTCTGAATATGGCGCACACAATCAACGCGCCCATATTACGGTTGCTGTAAAAACACAAGCAACGGTATGGATAGAAGAAATCATTGAAATGGTTGAAGCAGAAGCCTCTTCTGAATTATTTGGTTTATTAAAACGTCCTGATGAAAAAGCCGTGACAGAACGGGCGTATGAAAACCCCAAATTTGTAGAAGATGTCGTGCGCGATGTTGCTGCACGTTTAAATGCAGAATCACGGATTCTAGCGTACACCGTAGAATCAGAAAATTTTGAATCTATTCATAATCACTCAGCCTATGCACTGATTGAGCGGGATAAACGCAAATAGATTGCGTACCATCAAACAATAAACCCCATCCGCTTCGCCGTATTTTGGGGTTTATAATCAATATCATCGCGGGGCTTATTGCCTACACTCAGCAAGTCAATAAGCCTTCTTTGAAGGCGAAGAGTAAATATCTGGCTGAACGCCTCCTAACACTTTTTTAATTAAGCCTTTTCCTCTCATACTTTGGATTATCATTATGTTATAATTACGAGATTTTTATCCATCTAATAATGAACATATTATGAAAGCACACGAAACCCATTTACAACAAATCATAGGTAGAGCAGAACAACAATTTATTGTCCCCCTTTTTCAACGGACATATAGCTGGGATAAAAAAGAATGGGGTGATTTATGGGATGACTTATCAGGTTTATTTGAAGTGGATGAAGAGGGTAAACACAAAACCCATTTTCTAGGCGCAATTGTAACGATTCCCGCCAACGTAATCCCTCATGGTGTTACGCAATACTTGCTTATTGATGGTCAACAGCGTTTAACAACCTTATTTCTTTTACTAACGGTTATTCGTGATAAAACAAACGATGCCCAACTTGCAAATAAAATTCATGAACAGCAATTAGTAAATAAATTTTCTAAAAACAGTGAATTCTATCGTTTACAACCTACACAGCAAGATTGTGCCGCATTCCGAACGCTGATTGATCGAGAACCCATAACGGAAGCATTAGAAAATAGCCGAATTGTAAGATGCTACCGCTTTTTCGAGAAAAAGCTGGCTACTGTAGAAAATTTAGAAAAATTAAGTCAAATCATCAGCCATCAGCTTATCGTTGTAAGCATTGTTTTAGACCCCAATGAAAACCCTCATCTTGTCTTTGAAAGCCTAAATGCACGCGGTAAACCATTGACACAAGCCGATTTAATCCGTAACTACTTTTTTATGCGTATTGCCGTAGAAAGACAAGAAACGGTTTTTGAACATTATTGGAAACCCATGCAAGATGCACTAGGCGAAGCACTCACCGAATATATTCGCCACTACCTCATCGCAATTAAAGCCAGTAATGTGCGAAAAACGGATGTCTATATGGCATTAAAAACATGGGTTGACGATAATAAAAAAGAAATTATCGAGAGTTTAAAAGAAATCGCCTGTTATGCCAGTTATTACCATAAGATTCTTTATCCTCAAGACGAGCCTATTACAAAGATAAGACAGGCACTCACACGCATTAAACGGATTGAAGTAACCGTTGCATATCCTTTTTTATTAAAGTGTTACCATGACTATGCGCAAAAAAAGTTAAATGAAGATGAATTCTGTCAAGTTTTACATCTCATAGAAAATATAATCATCCGCCGTTCTGTTTGTAGTATTGCGAGTAATTCGCTAAATAAAATTTTCCCCTCAGTCTATCGTGATGCCTGTCGTAACTTTCCGACTGATTTTATTAAAGGTGTTGCTGAAGTATTACGCACAAAAGACTACCCAGATGACGGAAAGTTCAAAGAAGAACTAATGACCGCTAATTTTTACAGTGCGAGCGAATCGCGTGAACGTAGCAAACTAATCCTAGAATCGTTAGAAGCAAGTTATGGACATAAAGAATCCATTGATTATGAAGGATTAACTATTGAACATGTGATGCCACAGACCATAAAAGGAAGCGCGTGGCAAAAAGAACTTGGTGAAAACTGGGAAGTAACACATAGTTTATATCTACATACATTGGGTAATTTAACCCTCACCGCCTATAACGGTGAATTATCCAATAACGCGTTTTTTGAAAAGAAAAAGCTATTTGCAGATAGCCACTTAGAGCTAAATCACTATTTTGCAAATATTTCTGAATGGAATGAAGAACAGATTAAACAACGTTCAGAAATGCTTGCGGTGCGTGCATTAACGATTTGGGCGTATATTGGTAATAAACCTGCCACCACTCGCAAAAACCAAGAAATTACGGGTAGCAAACCTGTATGTTTACTGATTAAAGGGGAAATATTGCCCGTAAAACAATGGCGTGATGTTTTAGTACAAACGTTCAATTTTATTGCTAAAGAGGAAGGCGAACGGTTTGAAGAATTAGCTAACCGTTTATCTCAACTTATTTGCAAGCAAGAAAATGCAGCACGACGCAGTGAAAAGCTAATAAATGGCTATTACATAGAAGTTAATTTAAGTGCGGAACATATATATCGTCTTTGTAAACAAGCCATTGCATACCTAGACTATCCATCAGATGATTGGCAAGTTGAATTTGTTTCCTAAAAGTTTTATGAGTCCTGCCTAGATAAAAATGGGTAATCTACTTTATATTGTTTTAGGACAGTTTTATGAGCATTTCTTTATTTCATGATAATGTAGTTCAATTACAAACAAGTAGAAGTCAGAGGATATGTATTTTGATTAAAACGCATGATCCTATCTACTTTACGGAACGGGTTGTCTGGAAAAAAGATACCTCTATTTATTTGTTCTCTTTGATACTTTTCGTTTTATTTCCTTTGCTAATAATCTTATTATTAGTGAATGTTTTTTTAATGATGTGGAAAACTTGTCTATTTTGGTTTTTTAAGGAAAAGCCGCTCATTTCTCCCGCAGAAGTAGAAAAACGGTTACATGAAAACGCTTTGATGATGAAGATGACGCTCGAAGAAAAAGAGAAGCTCTTCTCTAAAAAAAATTTGCCATTGGGCTTATAGTCAACCCAAACACGGCTGTTTTTATTGTAAAAGAGGTCGCGCCAAGAAAGCACCGCTACGATGACGGAATAAAACAGCTTCAATCTTAGAATCGCCGCACTCGGGTTAATTTAACTTGAGTTTGGCGAGGTTGAATTTATAAAATATTGCTGAGGTTAATTATCCAGTAAATCCATTTGCTCAGCATGTTGTTCCGCTTTCTTCAACACTTTATGTACGTTTGGCAAATTAATTAATTGACCCTCGAATATTTCTTGCACACAAATAACCTGTATTTTCGGATATTCATTGCCCGTAAACTGGTTACGATAAACCCCATATTTCTTGCTTTCTTTCACTAAATTTGGCATTGGATATAGCGTCAACAAAATGCCGCAAGCCGCTTTTTCCCGTTCTACTGTACCGAATAGTTCCCGAACCACCGCAGGCGTTAGCTTTTTATTAGATTTCACACTAAACAAAACTTTACTATTTTCTGTTGTACTTTCAGGAATATAAGCAACCCCATCGATTCCATCATCACCACCTTTCTGCTCCTTGATAATCGCCCTATTTTTCGAGTAAGTGAGTACAATCCACTTTTCAAACTCTTTGCGGGTGCGGTCATCTTTACGATTGGCCAAAGCCTCAGCAGCTTCAAAATCTTTAGGCACACCTGCGATAAGCACATTATCCAACGCGCCTGCATCTTGGTCTTCTAAACGTTTGAGAATAAGGGCAATACTCTGATAAGTAATATCAATCCCAATCCACTGACGTTTGAGTTTTTGAGCTACAGCTACGGTTGTTCCACAACCACAGTAAGCATCTAAAATAACATCACCTTCGTTAGAACTGGCTTTGATGATGCGTTCAAGCAGTGCTTCGGGTTTTTGGGTGGGATAACCCATACGTTCAGATGAAGTATTACCAATACGGTTAATATCAGTCCAATTACTTGTAACAGGTTTACCTTGCGTATCATCTAAATAAATTTTTAAGCCATCAAGTCTAGGAGTACCGTCTTTTTTCAATAGTATGCGACCTTCTTCATACCACTTTTCTAATTGTTCTAAAGACGCGCCCCAAGAACGGTGGGCTGGTGGTTTTGAGCCACGCCACTGGAATTGTCGACTAGGATTAGCACTTGAAAAGGTAAGATTTTCTGCTTTATAAAGCCTGCCTTTCTCATCAGCTTTAAAACGTTTTAACTGTTGTTCGCCATAATCTGTAAATTGTGTATTGAATAAAAAGTTACTAGATTTTGTATAGAAGAAAATAGTGTCATTTGAACGTACATAAGCCTTAGTTTTCATGTTGTGTGCATTTGTTCTTTCCCAAATAATTTCGTTTTGAAAATCCCCACCTTTAGCACAAAAAATTGCATCAATCACCAATTTCAAATAATGGCTAGCGGTTGGGTCACAATGCAGATAAAAACTTCCCGTTGGTTTTAATACGCGGTGAATCTCAGCAATTCGCAGTGTCATGCTTACTAAATACGCTAATAACGCCCCTTTTTTCAGAACCTTTTCAAGTCCCGTTATCAAGTCAATGCTTTGTTCGGTGAAAACGCCGTTATAATTACTTTGGATTTCAGCAAGCCCGATATTCGCGTTGTCGTCCCATGTCCAAGTGTCGATAAAGGCTTGTGCTTGGGCTGCGTCTTCTTTGCCAATGTTGTTATAGATTTGGTTGTAATTGCGTTTTGAATTAAAAGGCGGGTCGATATAACACAAGTCGACGCTTTCATCTTTGATGTAACGGCGTAAAACATCTAGGTTATCGCCGTAGTAAATTTGATTTTTCATTTATGAAGGCTCATTTTCTTTAGCCGATTTGCTCAAACGGATACCATCGCTTGAAGCAATGGTATCCGTGTCCAATTTAACCGTTATTCAGCAAACTATCCGCCAGCACTTCGTACCGAACTTGGATTAAATCCTGTGTCATAGTGTTGAATGGGAATAACCGTTACTGTTCCATCTTCTTTAACCAATAGTTCAAAAACAATCCATACATCCGTACTCGCATTAGCAAGGATATTCGCACCCTCTATTGTTGGTGTAAATAGCTGTTCTGCCTGATTACCTATCCATAAACGGACTTGTGCATCCGCTGTTGTGATGCTCCCCGCTCCTGCAAAATGATGTACCACAAAACGATAAGAACCTGCTCGCAGTTGATGCGCCCCAACAGCAGGAAAAATTGTAATAACTTCTGGTTTTGTATTACTAAATTCGCCAGTATCTAGTTTTGCAATGCTGGTTTCTTTATTTGCAAAGTACAAGTGAAAACGGTCTTGATCATTCCCATAAGAAGCGGCTAATCCCGGTTCTGGCCCTGTTAGATGTGCGTCTAAATCGCGCGGTGTTTCACCCCAATCTAGTTGAATGCGAATAAGTTGCGGAACATCTACAACGATGGGGGGAGGTTCAATAATGGGTGGCGTTGGCTCTTCTGTTGGTACACTCGGTTCAGGGGTATCAATAACGGGTTCTTCTCCACCTGTTGTAGGCGTTGATGCGGTAATGGGATGTAAAGAAGCGTCAACTTGTGGATTTGTCCCACATTGTACGGTAATTTCTTGATAGCTGTTTTCAAACCCTTCTGCACTCACAGTGACAATCTGTTGACCTGAAGTCACATTATCAAATTGAACAAAGCCATTTGTATCGACGATTTTATCCTCGCCATTAATAAGCACATGCGCGGTAAGTAATGGCGTTGCCGTTTGTGAGTTAAGCACCCGCACTAGAAAAGACGCGCAATTTGCACTCATACTCTCTAAA
This sequence comes from Beggiatoa leptomitoformis, assembly GCF_001305575.3. Classification (NCBI taxonomy): domain Bacteria; kingdom Pseudomonadati; phylum Pseudomonadota; class Gammaproteobacteria; order Thiotrichales; family Thiotrichaceae; genus Beggiatoa; species Beggiatoa leptomitoformis. The sequence goes on along the minus strand of NZ_CP012373.2, from coordinate 919,801 downwards.
ATTGGCACAAAATGCAGGGTAACAGGGTCAAAACGAAAGGTAATATTGTAATAAGAACTGACATTCTTGGAGATAGCGGGGTTGGCTGGGTCAGGAATGGTTAAATCAACACGCATATTTTTAATTTGCAAGGTATCTGCATTTATACCTGTGCCTTGCGCTTCCTGAAAGTTAATATTTGTTTGTGCATACGCGGGGGGCATAATCCCACTTAACAGCAATAAAAATACTGTCAGACAATTCACTAAAAAGTGTCTGGATAACATAATAATGTCCTAAAAAATAGTGTAATACGATTAAATTAACTATATGGAATCTTAAGAATAATAACAAGCTATATGGGTATTTACCTATTTAATAGATTGAATTAATTTGATATGTGGCTCACATTATTCAAACCATAAAAAGCACAAAAGGGCTGTCCTATGCGGGAACTATTGCAACACCGTTTTAACCAACTTTTGCCACCTGTGGACTTTTGCGCGTTGCGCTATGTCGCAGAACGCAGTGAAAAATTAATTGTTCGCCAAGATATTGCCGAACCACCACAACGGTGGATAGACGCGGGCGTGATGATAAGCGTCATGCACAATGGCGGGTTAGGTTACGCCGCAACCAGCGATTTGAGTGAAACAGGCTTGAAGCGCGCCATTCAACAAGCCTGCGATTGGGCAGAATGCACACGCGGACGTTTGGTTACAGGGTTGGATAGCGTCGTTATGTCGCATCAGCAAGGGGAATATCACAGCCCTGTCGGACAAGCATGGGAAACATTGAATTTGCAGGAAAAATATGCACTGCTTCAGGAGGAATCCCAACATTGTAAAATAGATGAACGGATTGTCGATTGGGAAGCTGAATTATGGTCGGTCAATACGGAACAACTTTATTTAACGAATCAAGGGGGACATGTCTATCAGACAACGCACCTGATTATTCCTAACATCAGTGTGACTGCCAACGCGGGCATGGATACCCAACGGCGCAGTTTTGGTGGACAAGTTTTTGCCCGCCAAGGTGGATTAGAAGTGCTGGCTGAGATGGGTTTTCATCGTAGCGGACATCGTTTAGCCGAAGAGGCCTTGCAACTCCTTACAGCACCTAATTGTCCTACGGATACCCGCGATGTTCTGCTGATGCCCGACCAAATGGTTTTACAAATCCATGAGTCAATAGGACATCCTTTAGAATTAGATAGAATTCTTGGTGATGAGCGTAACTATGCAGGCACAAGTTTTGTCACACAAGAGATGTTTGGACACTACCAATATGGCTCATCCTTACTCAATGTGACTTATAACCCAACGGTAAGGGGTGAATTTGCCAGTTTTTGCTACGATGATGAAGGGTTAGCGGCGGATAAAACCTATTTAATCCGTGAAGGCATACTTATCAATCCTCTGGGTAGTACCAGCTCACAAGCACGGGCGCAAATGTCGGGTGTTGCTAATGCCCGCGCGAGCAGTTGGAATCGTCCTCCCATAGACCGTATGGCAAATATTAATTTAGAAACAGGTGACAGTAGTCTTGCTGACATGATAGCGCGGACAGAACGCGGTATTCTTATGCAAAGTAATGTTTCATGGTCTATAGATGACTCGCGCAATAAATTTCAATTTGGTTGCGAATGGGGACAGCTTATAGATAATGGACAATTGACCGATGTCGTGAAAAACCCCAATTATCGAGGCATTTCCGCTACTTTTTGGCGTAATTTACAAGCGGTTGGCAATGCAGATACTTTTCAAGTGTTAGGCGTGCCTTATTGTGGCAAGGGAGAACCCAATCAACTGATTCGAGTTGGACATGCAACCCCTGCTTGTTTATTCAGTAATATCGACGTTTTTGGGGGCGCGTAATGCAAACGTATTTCTACGCTTTAGCAGACACCATAGAAAAGCAACTACAAACAGGTGAAACCTATCTTTGCACTTATGAAGGGGAAGACTCTGATTTTATTCGTTTCAATCAGGGAAAAATTCGCCAAGCGGGTAATGTTAAACAAGCCTATTTATCCCTGTCATTAGTACAAGGACAACGCACCAGCCAAACGAATATCACTTTAAGTAATGACTTAGCAATTGACAGTGCGCATCTTAGCGAGACGCTTGCCCAACTGCGCCAACAATTACCCCATACACCCGAAGACCCTTATCAACTCTACTCGACAACGGTTCATAACAGCGAACACCTTGCAAATAATACTTTACCGCGCACTAATGATGCACTCGATACCATTTTAAGCACAGTGCAAGGCTTAGATTTTGTTGGAATTTACGCATCAGGTGGGATTTTTCGTGGCTTTGCTAACAGTTTAGGACAACGCAATTGGCACAGTAGCTACAGCTTTAATACCGACTGGAGTTGTTACCATAACCAAGATAAAGCGGTTAAGTCTGCCTACGCGGGTTTCATCTGGGACAATGCCACGTTTGCCAAAAAAATGGAGACGGTCAAACAACAATTACATCGCCTAAGCTATCCCGCCCGCACCATTCCGCGCGGAGAATATCGGGTTTATCTCTCTCCAACTGCATTATCCAGCATTATGCAAGTGCTGTGCTGGGGTGGATTTGGCGCGAAATCGCAACGTACCAAACACAGCCCGCTACAACGTCTCATTGATAATCCTATGGAATATCGTTTACATGCGGGACTAACGCTTACTGAAAATACTGCCAGTGGCATTGCACCCGATTTTCAAAATGCAGGCTTTATTAAACCCGCGCAAGTGCCTTTAATCAAAGCGGGTAAATTTGCACAGAGCCTTGTATCCCCTCGCTCTGCCAAGCAATATCATCTGCCTGCTAATGGTGCAAATGATGAGGAAATGCCTTTATCCTTAGAGATGCAAGCGGGCAACTTTCCTCAAGCCTACGTATTAAAGGCTTTAGATACAGGAATTTATATTAATAATCTCTGGTATTTAAACTACTCTGATCGTCCCGCAGGCAGAATTACAGGCATGACCCGTTTTGCAACTTTTTGGGTAGAAAATGGTGAAATTGTCGCGCCATTAAATGTGATGCGTTTTGATGAAACAATTTATAATCTATTGGGAAAACAGTTGATTGCGCTGACAATAGAACGTGAATTAATCATCGATGCAGATACTTACGACAAACGGGCAAATAGCACGATGTGTTTAGCGGGGGCATTGGTGGAGGGAGTGCGGTTTACACTATAGTTGGATTAGCCCTCAAAATGTTGGGGGCTTATAAAAAATACTAAACCCTATAAATCTTCATACAACTAATTATTATAATTGTCTTTTTCCCTCAAGTACTGCTCTTTATCTAAAGGGCTGTGATTATTAAAATAGGCAAACGTGCGATAAAAAATCGCAATATTAGAAAATGCTAAAATACTTATGTTATTATTCTGCAAATAATAGCAGTTTTGGCAAGACGATAAGGAGCAACGAAAAATGTTAAATTCCCCCCTCATACAACGGTTATCTCTGTTGATATGTCTTGGATTAGGTGTAAATTCTGCAAGTTATGCAGAAAATAAGGATATTCATTTACAAACTTTACCCGTTGTCTATCAACAAATAGCAAAAGAAGTCGTTGTAGATGGTGTGATTGAAGCTGTTAATGAAGCAACTATTGCTGCGCAAACATCGGGACAAGTGCAAGAAGTGTATTTTGATGTCGATGATTTTGTGAAAAAAGATATGATTATCGCAAAGCTTAAATCGATTGAACAAAAAGCAAGCGTTGCACAAGGAGAAGCAGGTTTGCGGGAAGCGCAAGCCAATTTAAGAGTGGCACAAGATACATATAATCGCACAAAAAAGATTTTTGAAAAACAAGCCATTTCTGCATCAGAAATGGAAAAAGCCAGTGCTGAGTTAGATGCTGCAAAAGCGCGCGTCGCAACCGCACAAGCGGGTAATAAACGCACTTCTCAACAGGAGGAATATACCACGATTCGCGCCCCCTATAGCGGCATTGTGAAAGAACGCCATATTCAACCGGGAGAAATTGCGAATGTAGGTCAGGCCATTATGACGGGGTTTTCTTTAGATGAATTGCGTGTTATTGCCACGATTTCACAAAGCCAAGCGGCTGATATACGTCATAGTCAAACCGCAACAATCATTATTCACAGTTTGCCAAATAAACCGCGCTTAACCGTTAATAAAGTAACGGTTGTGCCTTATGCAGATGCACAATCGCATACTTTTCGAGTCCGTTTGCCATTAGCGGAAGCCGTAGATGGGATGTATCCCGGAATGTTAGTGAAAGTTGCATTTAATATAGGAACAGAACAACGCTTGATGATACCCATTAGCGCGGTTGCTTATCGTGGGGAAATTAGAGCGGTTTATGTTGTTGATGAAAAAGGACAAGTTTTTATGCGTCAAATCCGTTTAGGAAAAGAATCATTAAACATGATAGAAGTCCTTGCGGGTTTAGAAATTGGCGAACAAATTGCGACTAATTCAGTCGATGCTGCGATTAAATTAAAATCACAACGGGCTGTTTCTGCAACAACCCCCGCTCACCCGTAGGCAGGACATAAGATGAGTCAAGCACAAACGGATAAACCTCCAATGGGCATTTCTGGGCGCATCACCCAGCAGTTTTTAACGACACAAATCACACCATTATTGGCATTGGTTGGGTTGTTGTTGGGATTGTTTGCAATCGCCGTGACCCCGCGTGAAGAAGAACCACAGATTAACGTTACCTTTGCTAATGTTTTTATTCCCTTTCCCGGTGCTTCAGTCCGCGATGTAGAACAAATCGTGGCAACCCCCGCAGAACAAAAATTTAGTGAAATTGAAGGGATTGAACATATTTATTCAGTTTCCCGACCGGGTATGGCGGTTTTAACGGTGCAATTTAAAGTCGGCGAACCCCGTACCGATGCCATTGTCCGCTTATATAACACGATTTATTCCAATTCTGACTGGTTACCACAAAATTTAGGCGTAGGAACACCCTTATTAAAACCCAAAGGGATTGATGATGTGCCTATCGTTACCCTGACCTTATGGTCGGAAGAAGGGGGTAGTTACGATTTACAAGATGTTGCACATACCATTGAATCAGAACTAAAACGGGTGAATGGAACCCGTGATATTTATACGGTTGGCGGGGCTGACCGCATAGTGCATGTTACCTTAGACCCTAATAAATTGGCGGGTTATCAATTATCTATTACGGATTTAACGAATGCGTTAAGTGCCAGCAATAGCACCCGTAATGCGGGCAGTCTGGTACGGGATAATCAAGAAATCCTTGTGCAAGCAGGGGATTTTCTCTCTAAACCTGAAGAAATTGCTGATTTAGTGGTGGGCATGCAAAATGGAAAAGCAATTTATTTACATGATGTTGCGGATGTAAGATTGGGCGCGGCACAGCCTGAGCAATACGTTTGGTTTGGTACAGGCGCGGCTGCACACACACGTGGCATTACTCAACAGGGTGAATTCCCTGCCGTGACGATTGCCATTGCCAAACAACCGGGGACTAATGCAGTTGCAGTTGCCAATCAAGTAATTGAACGTTTTGAAGCCATGCGCGGTGTATTTGTGCCAGATGATGTGCATGTTACGGTTACACGTAATTATGGGGAAACGGCTGACGCAAAAGCGAAAAAACTGATTAGTAAATTGATTTTTGCCACCAGTTCCGTTGTGTTGCTGGTCTTGATTACATTGGGCTGGCGTGAGGCGTTTATCGTCGGAACGGCTGTTGTTATTACCTTGCTCATTACTTTATTTGCCTCGTGGGCATGGGGTTTTACCCTAAATCGGGTGTCATTATTCGCGCTGATTTTCTCTATCGGGATTTT